>JBFFLM010000022.1:0-10091 GCA_041554835.1 Methanogenium sp. | reverse complement strand
TTTTGGCGGCAGCGATCACAGGGAATTTATCAAACCATGACAGAACTGTCGGAGTGACTTCGGGGTGGGTTGGGGAGAAAATGAAGAATGCGGCAAAGAAGAGATGTTTAAAATTGGATAATTTATCATCTGCCTCTCTCCCATTCTAATTTCGGGCCACCTGGCTCCCATACCTTTTTCAATTCCGAGCGACAGTATCCACCATTTCAGGAGGGAGAACATTATGGCAACAGTTACACGAAAAATGGTGGAAGATGCCGGTGTCGATGTTGATCACCTTGTAGATTTGCTGGTAAAAAATGCGGCAGCGGAGCTTACGACCTTTTACTACTACACAATCCTCAGGGTCAACCTGATCGGCCTTGAGGGAGAAACCGTTAAAGAGATCGCCGAAATTGCACGAATCGAGGACCGGAATCATTTCGAGGCACTCGTGCCCCGGATTTATGAACTTGGGGGAGAGCTCCCCGCCAACATGGTAGAATTCCACAACATATCCGGCTGCCCGCCGGCATCCCTGCCCGCAGACCCTACCGATGTCACGGCAATGATCAAGGTGCTTCTCCAGGCAGAACAATGTGCAGTCCGGCAGTACACCCATATCTGCAACCTTACGGCGGGCAAGGACCACCGGACCTATGATCTTGCGCTCTCCATTCTCCACGAAGAGATTGAGCACGAATCATGGTTCTCGGAATTCCTTGGCGAAGGACCCTCGGGCCATTTCCTCAGGCGTGGTGAGACGTCACCGTTCGTCTCAAAGTTCCTGCGGTAGAAAGAGAGTGTATTTCTCTCTTTCAAGAATTTACCCGAATTCAGAGGAGATCCGGATTTTCAAGTTCTTTTAGGCCATACGGGTTACAAAGATCTATCATCTGCGGGAGCAGTATCCCCCGGATGCGTTGACCGGATGCAGCGGGTGAACATCGATGTGGGAATTTTTCCTGACGCTCAACCATGTGACACAGGCCCTTCTTGCCGGCATCTTTACCTGGGGGTTGACGGCGCTCGGGGCAGCAACGGTCTTTCTGACGAGAGAGGTGAACCGTAAATTCCTTGATGTGATGCTTGGGTTTGCCGGGGGAGTCATGATCGCTGCCAGTTTCTGGTCACTCCTTCTGCCGGCGATCGAGCTCTCGGCAGGACGGGGGATGCCTGAATGGCTCCCCGCTGCGATCGGGTTCATCCTGGGAGGGGTGGCGCTTGGGGGTCTTGACAAGATCCTTCCCCATCTTCACATCGGGTTTGCCGACGAAGAGGCAGAGGGCGTCTCGACATCCTGGCACCGGAGCACCCTCCTTATCCTTGCCATCACGATGCACAACATCCCCGAGGGGCTTGCCGTGGGAGTCGCATTCGGCGCTCTTGCCGCCCATTACCCGTCCGCCACCCTCGCCGGTGCCGTCGCCCTTGCCGTCGGCATCGGCATCCAGAACTTCCCCGAGGGGATGGCAATCTCGATGCCGCTTCGCGGTGAGGGATTTTCCGCACGCCGGAGTTTCTGGTACGGGCAGCTCTCCGGCCTCGTCGAACCGGTGGCAGCCGTCATAGGAGCTGCTGCCGTCATCATTGCAGAACCCATCCTCCCCTATGCCCTCGCTTTTGCGGCCGGGGCGATGATATTCGTGGTCATCGAAGAGGTCGTTCCCGAATCGCAGCTGAATGGCAATGCGGATGCCGCGACGTTTGGGGCGATGCTCGGGTTTGTGGTGATGATGATCCTGGATGTGGGGCTGGGATGACGTGCAACAGCAGAACCGCCTTTCATGGAAATTCTGTATTCCAAAGAGGAGTAGAAGGAGGAACATCAGAACCATGAGCGTCTACGATCCGATTTTGTATTTCTTTGCCCAAGCACTTTTTACCCTCCACAGCGGATAGTCCATTGAATGGACGTCATCCTCCAGATTCTCCTCCTGCTCGTCTGTGCAAAGCTCTTCGGTGAGCTGGTGGAGCGGGCGGGGTACCCGGCACTCATCGGTGAGGTAGCAGCAGGGATTCTCCTCGGCCCCTCGCTCCTCGGATGGGTGACGACCAATGAGACAATCGAGGTCTTTGCCGACATCGGCATCATCGCCCTCCTTTTCGTCAGCGGTGCCGAGATGAACCTGAAATCGTTTCTTGAGAGGCGAAATATTGCGGTCTCAACAGCGGTTGCGGGCGTTCTCGTTCCACTGGCAGGCGGCGCCCTGCTGGGATACCTCCTGCACTTCTCCCAGGCAGAGACGCTTTTTCTCGCCATTGCGCTTTCCATCACCTCCATCGGTGTCTCTGTACGGATTCTCGTCGATTATAAGCAGCTGAACACCGTCATCGGTACCGCCATCGTCAGCGCCGCCGTCCTTGACGACATCATCGGCATCGTTCTGCTTGGCATCCTCTCCGCGGTTGCAATGACGGGGACCACCCTTGCAGGAGATTCCCTCTCTTCGGGTATTCTCATCGCCATCGTGTTTCTGGTGATCTTCGTCCTCATCGCACCCCGGGGACTTCGCTGGGTATTCAGCCTGGCACGAAAGACCGAGACCCATGAGATGGTCTATTCGGTTGCCATCATCCTCGCCCTCGGTAGTGCCTGGCTCTCCCACACGGCGGGGCTGCACTACTCCATCGGCGCCTTCATCGCGGGCCTCATTCTCGGAGAAGAAATCAGGAGAGACCGCCTGCTCTTCGACAGCCTGATGGACTTCGGGTTCGGATTCTTCGTGACCTTCTTCTTTGCATCCATCGGCCTCCTCTTCAGTTTTTCGCGCGAGACCTTCCTCTCCCCCTATATCCTCCCCATCATCGTGGTCGCCATCGCAGGCAAGGTCCTCGGCGGGTATATCGGTTCCATCCATTTTCTCAGCAAGGCGGAGGCACTTCTCGTCGGCCTGGGGATGACGCCACGGGGGGAAATTGCCCTCGTCGTCGCCAAGGTGGCCCTCGTCGGTGGCATTATCGGCAGTGCCCTCTTCTCTGCCGTTACAGTGATGGTGATCGCAACGATCATCATCACCCCTCTCCTGATGAAACAGGGGTTTATCCGGGCAAAAATTACAGAAAAAGAATTGCCCTAAGATAATTTTCTCATCCGATGCCAGCAGAAACCCTTAAAAGGTCTCCTCTGCACCAATGAAAAATCGGTCATATCCTCCATAGAGGAGGGGACTGTTATAGCTGATCTTCCCGGACAAGGAACGCAACAATATCACACATCTCAACAAGACCCAGGGCGATGCCGTCATCGTTTACCACAATCACATCGGGATGCCGGTTCTTCTCCATCGCAAGAAGTGTTTCGGCGATGGTCGCGAAAGCAGGTACCGTCACATGGCTGCGGGTCATCAGATCCCCGGCATGGCGTGCCGCACTCTTATGGAGGCATTCGAGGCATCCCAGTTTTCGCCGGCTCCGGATACCCATCCCCGGTGTTATCCCGGAGAGGAGATCCATGCGGGTAATGATCCCAAGAAACCGGCATTCCTCGTCGCAGACGATGATGTCAACGCATCCCCTGCGGGTAAATGAACGATAGATCTCGGCTACCGGTGTCTCCGGGTGAACGCGGGCAAAATCCGTCTGCATGATCTCGATGATGGGGGTGTCTTCGGGATCTGGTTTTTCCACCCCACTGCTCTCTCCTTTCCCTGTCATGTGGATAGTGTGTGATCTGCACCGCAGAAGATATAGATAGCGGCGGGATGAGGAGAGCCCTGTCTATGCGAACATATTCCTGTCAGGATCCAGAGTAACAGTGCCGGTCAAAGAAAAACCAACACATCCTCTATCAGGATCCGGGATGCTTTGACACGAGCCTCATTCTTCTGCCTTTGCTTTTTCAGAAAGTCTCGCAATCCAGATCGTCACAATGACCGCAATGATGGTGACGATGACAGCATATGAGAGCATTGCCGGGATATTTTCCGCTTCCCCGAATACAGATTTAAAGATTGCCTGAATCGCACCGTTCCATGCAAGAGCGGCAACCAGACCGAAGGCAACGGTCAAGAGCGCCGCAATTTTTTCGATTATTTCTCCTTTGAGTGCCATACCCGATTCATTCGGGCAGGTCATATATATTATTTCCCGGACCTTTCGGTGACTTCGTGCTGTATCTGAGGACCGTTCGCTTTTGCTTTTTCCAACCCCCGGTTCATGATCCAAACCCCTCGAGAGAACGAAACTCTGCGAAGGCATCTCTTCCATCGCTCCCCATAAACGACGGACATACATAAATCCCTCAACGACATTACCTCGAGCATTCAGGAGGGATTCTCTATGGAACAATGGTCGTCCAAGATGGGATTTTTACTGGCAGCGATTGGAACAGCTGTCGGTATCGGCAATATCTGGCGGTTTTCCGCCGTGGTCGGGCAGAACGGCGGCGGCGCTTATCTCATCCCCTATTTTATCGCGGTCTTTCTCTTTGCCATGCCGCTTATGATCCTCGAAATCTCGATGGGCCGACATTTCAGGGCAACAGTGGTCTCCGCCTTCAGGGACGTACGCCCGCGGTTTAACGTGATCGGCTGGCTGCTCTGTGCCATACTCTTTATCATTCTCAGTTACTATCTCGTTATCACCGGCTGGACGCTGGGGTATGCCCTGTTCTCCGCAACCGGCTCTGTGACGACCTTTGCCGGGTTCACCTCCACCTATGAGCCGGTGCTCTTCTTCCTCCTCGCAACCCTTGCAACCGGCATCGTCGTATCCATGGGTGTCCAGAAGGGAATTGAGAAAATTTCCATGGTGATGGTCCCGTTCTGCATCATCATCCTTCTAGTGATGGCAATCATAGGGACCTCGCTTCCCGGATTTGGAGACGGAATGCGCTACTTCCTCACCCCGGACTTTTCTGTCCTCACAAACCCGTTGATCTGGAGTGCTGCCTTTGGTCAGGCATTCTTCTCCCTCTCTGTCGGCCAGGGAATTCTCCTCACCTACGGGGCATATGCCCCCGGGGATGTGAGGATTCCACGTTCTGCCCTCATCATCACCATTGCAGACCTCGGTGTGGCGCTGCTTGCCGGCACCGTCATCTTTCCCATCGTCTTTTCCTTCGGATTTGCCCCCACCATCGGCTCAGAACTCGCCTTCTCCACCCTTCCGAAGGCATTTGCCCTGATGCCCGGTGGTCAGCTCTTTGCCGTTGCCTTCTTCTTCGTGCTCTTCTTTGCGGCGATCACATCGGCCGTCTCCATGCTGGAAGTTAACGTCGCAGCAGTCCGGGAGGCACTGGGTTGGACACGTCGCCGCACCACGCTCCTCCTCACTGCCGGGATCCTCGCAGCCGGCCTCCCATCGGCGCTCAGTTACAGCGCGGCCCACCTCACCTTCACCGGGGTCCGGGTGCTCGATTACCTTGATGAGACCGTGGGAACCCTCGGCATCCCCATCGCCGCCCTCCTGATGTCGGTGTCATTTACCTGGTTTATTGAGAAAAGTGTACTTGAATCCCAGGTCGACGCGGGCGGAGTCGTAACAGCAATCGTCCTTTTCCTCTGTAAATACGTCATCCCTGCAGTCCTGATCATCACCACCGCCTTCCGGCTGCTTTCGGGCGTTGATTTTCCCGGAACACGTCTCATTCCCGGGGCGGAAGTCATCGGCACGACTGCCCAGGCGGCAGGCATCGCCGTCATCCTTACGCTGCTCATCGCAAATATCCTCATTATCTGCAGAATGTGGGGATGCAGACTCCCACCGTGGCTTAGGAGGAGCTGATAGTGGCATATTTCATTATATAGGGGAACTATGTGCAGTAAATGGCATAGATAAAAGATACCCCCGGGCGGATTCGAACCGCCGTAACCGGCTCCAAAGGCCGGTATGATTGACCACTACACCACGGGGGTCCACAGGTATTTATTCGGGACTGGAATGACCGTAAGTCCCGGACTGCACTATAGATATGCCTCACGCAGATTTATTGCTTCGGTCGCATACCCTCAAAAAAGAAGAAACCGGGATGACCGTGCCCGGGATAATATTCGATATCGCTGCTGTCAGATGATCTCGACCAGCACCCGGACATCATCTCCTCCGAGTTTCATATTCGAAAATTCTACCCCCACCGTTGTCGATTCTCCCGGTTCTATCCCTCCGACCTCGACGATCTTCGAGCCAAGCTGACGGGGGCTGTTCGTCGGGCCGTCAACGACGGTGACATTGAGCTTCAGCCCTGAAACGGCCATATAACCGTCATTCGTGACCTTAATCGTGTAGAGGGCATAATTGGTCATCGGACGTTCATCAATCACCTCGACCGATATCGTATCCTCCGATACAGGGGCCGTACATCCTGCACAACAGAGAAGAACAATAAGGGAAAAACCTGTCAGCACCACTGCGATTGTCATACCGCTTCTCATGTCCGTATCACACCATTTTTGCAGACCTGAAGGCCTTTGCCGGAGTCTGGATCTGTCATTCATCTAAAAACACCCCACTCTTATTCTGATTGGGGAATTCATAGGCAATAAATTCATAGGAATCTGAAACGGACGGAAATAGAACGATGCGCCATTGTGCTAAAGGTGGTGCACCGCTACGGTAGCATGTGCACCAGATATTTAAGATTATTTTTACCGGCACGGTGCATTGAATACCCTTAAGCCCGAGATATGCAATAAGGAAAGACTATGTCAGCAACCATAACCGAGAAAATATTCTCAGGCCGGTGCGCCCGGGAAGTCTGCGCCGGGGATGTGATGATGGCACCCGTCGATGCCGCGATGATCCATGATATCACGGGACCCCTCGCCATCGACAAATTCGTGGAGATGGGCGGAAAGAGCGTCTTTGACCCGGCAAAAGTCATCCTTCTCTTCGACCATCAGGTCCCGGCCGACTCCATACCCGCGGCAGAGAATCACGTTATGATGCGGAAGTTTGCAATGGACCAGGGCATCCTCAACTATGACATTCACGAGGGTGTCTGCCACCAGGTTGCTGTTGAAAAGGGCAGGGTCCTCCCGGGGGACATCGTGGTCGGGTCGGACTCCCACACCTGCACGTATGGCGCCGTCGGCGCCTTTGCCACAGGCATCGGTTCGACAGACATGGGATTTGCCCTCAGATTCGGGGCCCTGTACTTCCGTATACCGGAGAGCATCCGGGCAGACATACACGGGACATTCGCCCCCCGTGTCGGTGCAAAGGATCTGATCCTTTCCATCATCGGCGACCTCGGGGCCGACGGCGCAACATACAAGGCGGTGGAGTTCACCGGTCCTGCAATGGCGGCGATGGACATGCCCGGCAGGATGACCTGCTGCAACATGGCAATCGAGATGGGCGGCAAGGCGGGTATTGTCCCGCCTGATGAGACGACCCGTGCATATCTTGCCACCATCGGCGCCCGCACCACACGGCAGGAGAATTTCACCCCCGACGACGATGCCACCTATGCGGCATGGAAAGACTACGATGTCAGCGACCTCGCACCGAAGGTCGCCGTCCCCCACAATGTGGACAACGTAGTCGATGTCACCGAGGTTGCCGGAATCCCGGTCAACCAGGTCTTCATAGGATCATGCACCAACGGCCGCTACGAGGACTTCCTGGAGGCGGCAAAGGTGCTCGGAGACGGCAGCTTTTCCCCTGACATCAGGGTGATCATCGTGCCTGCATCACGGATGGAATACTTAAAAACCCTTCGAGCGGGACTGATCGAGCGGTTCGTCGAGGCGGGGGCCATCGTCGAAGGACCCTCCTGCGGCCCGTGCATGGGCGGCGCCTTCGGGCTGCTGGCACCAGGCGAAGTCTCGCTTTCCACCTCGAACCGCAACTTCCGGGGCAGACAGGGGAGCACGGAGGCAGAGGTCTACCTCTGTTCCCCTACAACCGCGGCGGCAAGTGCGATTGCCGGGGTCATTACCGACCCGCGGGAGGTGGCCTGATATGCGTGTCTGGAAATTTGGCGATGACATCGACACGGACGCCATCATCCCCGGCAGGTTTCTGACCATCTATGACCCTGCCGAACTTGCGACCCACGCCTTTGAAGGTACCCGTGACGACTTTGCACCCGAGGCAGAGGAGGGAGATATCATCGTCGGCGGCAGAAACTTCGGCTGCGGGTCTTCCCGCGAGCACGCACCGCTCGCCATAAAAGGAGCTGGCATCACCGTTGTCATTGCACGGTCCTTTGCCCGCATCTTCTATCGCAACTGCATCAACACCGGGGTTCTGCCCGTCATCTGTCCGGCCGCGGAGATGATCCACGAAGGTGACACCGTCGAGGTCTTCCCCGACGAGGGGTATCTGATCGCAAACGGCGTCCGCCACGACATCGAACCGGTCCCGGCCTTCATGCAGAAGATCATCGCTGCCGGCGGGCTGGTAGAATATGCACACACCGTCAAGGAGCTTGAATTATGTACAAAGTAGCATCCATCGGCGGCGACGGGATCGGACCGGAGATCATCAGCGCCGGAAAAACAGTCCTTGATGCTGCGGGCGAGAAGTTCGGATTTGATATCGAATGGACCGACTATGACATAGGTGCCGACCGGTACCTGGCGACCGGGGACCTGATCACCGAGGAGGAACTTTCCGAACTCAAAGACTACCGGGCCATCTACTTCGGCGCCATCGGTGATGACCGGGTGACCCCGGGGATCCTCGAGAAGGGCATCCTCCTTGCGATGCGGTTTGCCTTTGACCAGTACATCAACCTCCGACCGGTCAGGATGCTTGCCGGGACACAGACCCCCCTTGCAGGCAAGGGACCGGATGACATCGACTTTGTCGTCGTGCGGGAAAACACCGAGGACTTCTACGTAGGCATCGGGTCGCGGTTCACCGGGGGGCGGGAGACAAAACAGCTTGAGGTCGTCCGTGACCTCTACCAAGTGAAATTCGGGCTCGATGTGACGACCGATGCCGAGGAGATTGCCTACCAGATAGGCATCATCACAAAAGAGGCGTCCGCCCGTGTCATGGACTATGCCTTTTCCCTTGCGATGACCCGTGAGAAAAAGGTCAGTTCGGTCGATAAGGCAAACGTGCTATCCGATGTGTACGGGCTCTGGCGGGACGTCTTTACCGAGACCGCCCGCCGGTATCCCGGGGTTACCACCGAGTTCAACTTCGTCGATGCGGTGACGATGTGGTTTGTGAAAAACCCCGAATGGTTCGATGTGGTGGTCACTCCCAATATGTTCGGCGACATCATCACCGATCTCGGGGCGATGATACAGGGCGGCCTCGGACTTGCACCGGGCGGCAACATCAACCCAGGCGGCACCTCGATGTTTGAGCCCATCCACGGGTCGGCACCGAAATACAAGGGGATGAACCGGGCAAACCCGCTTGCCACCATATGGGCAGGCTCGCTCCTCCTCGACCATCTCGGCGAGCATGCGGCGGCAGCGGCGGTGGTCAGCGCTATTGAGGCAAGCATTGCCGCAGGCACCACCACCGTTGATCTCGGCGGTTCGTCGGGCACCAGGGAGGTTGGCGACTGGATTGCCGGATACCTCCTCAAAGGGCGATGACACCGCCAGCCCAGGCTGTACTGACGATCCGTTGTACAACGGTCCTCCTCTCATTTTCACCCTGACTTTTTACCCGGATCTGTCGTCCGCAGGACAAACCCGGGGGTTGACAGAAGTTGTTTCCCTCAAACGAACCCTTCAGTCCTTCAGCTTCCAGACACGGTATATGGAGACAAGGCCGATGGCCAGTGCCACGATGTATCCGAAGAAGGCAACGCTATAGGGAAGACTCCCCGGATCATCCGAAAGAAAGAGTATCAGGGACGACCCGATGACGATGGCGGCGGTAACGAGCCCTATCAGCAGATTGTTTGATGCGCGGTCGATGGAATTTGCAAGCCGGAAGATGTCCGTTCCTACCACCTCAATCTGGATGCTTCCATCTGTTGCCTTTAAAAGCGCCCGGTTGATGATGCGGGGGAGGGATATGAAGTCGTCAAATATATCGAACGTCTCCTTCGCATAGTGCTTCAGGGTGCTGCGGGAGAAGAAACTCTCCCGTTCGATCTCCGCCACATAGGGGCCGACCTCCTCGGAGAAATGAAAGTGGGGGTCCAGCTTCTTCCCGGTGTCGAGGACCATGATGATGACTTTGAGAGCCTGCATCAG
>JBFFLM010000021.1:0-10135 GCA_041554835.1 Methanogenium sp. | reverse complement strand
TTGTCGATATCGAAGACCCCTCCATTGAAATGCCTGTCGGCGGCACCGGCGAGATTGCCCTGCGGGGCCCCGGTGTTGCCTGCGGTTACTGGAATATGCCTGAGGAGAGTGCCGATGTATTTGTAGAAGACGGGTGGTTTTTGACCGGTGATATCGGGCATCTTCATGAGAACGGGATGCTTTCAATTACGGACAGAAAGAAGGATATGATCGTAATGTCCGGCTGGAAAATATATCCGACTGAAGTGGAAAAGGCGCTTATCGAGCACCCGGCCGTAGATGATATCGCAATCTTCGGTGTTCCAGATGATCACCGGGGGGAAATTCCGTTTGCTGCGGTGGTGGAAAAGCCGGGGCAGTCCATTACCCTGGAAGATCTTCAGGCCTACAGCCGGGACCGACTTGCAGGATACAAGATTCCCAGAAAGATGGTGGTTGTTTCCGAACTGCCGCGTGTGGGGGGATGGAAACTACTTCGCCGGGAACTCAGGGAACGTTATATGGATGGGACGCTTGTCCGGGAAACGTAACGTTGTGATGAAAGGGTATCGAACGGTGAAAAGATTCTAAAATATGTGAGAAACTATTTAGCCTTTCTTTTAATACATATAGCCGAATGAGTCCCGGCATAGAGAATATCGAGGTAAAAACAGTCAATAAGGTCTCGACCGGAATTGCCGGTCTTGATTTTCAGCTTGGGGGTGGCTATCCGGCTGGCTCAATTATTGTTCTCCATGGTTCTCCCCTTTCAGGCATTGAGAAGATGGCGGTACAGTTCTGGAAAGCACCGGGAGAAGGCACGCACTATTACCTCATGATCGATGGTCTGGTGGAGGAAGGGATGGTCAAGGTGTCAACATCAGACGTTGAGGAAGCCATCAATGCCTGCAGCACCTCAAAACGCGTGGTGGTGGACTCCCTGTCAAGCGTTATCCTTAAAGAGGGGGTTGACGAAGCCCTCCGTCTTATGAAGGAGACCTCACGACCCATTGTGGAACACGGCGGAAACACCTTTTTTGTCCTCTATTCCGGCGTCCATCCGGAAATCGAGGAGATGAGGATTGCACGTCATGCGGATGTTTTTGTTACCTGCCTGGAAGAGATGCACGGGAGCGAGATTGAAAGAAAACTGATGATCCGCAAACTCAGGGATGCCGATGTTCCCAACAGGATGTATCCCTATAATATTCAGACAGAGGGAATTGACCTGTCAACGACTGCCCGGGTCGTCTGAAAATTCATAGTTCGGAGCGACAGTTGGCTGCCGCCCGGACCATATGATCCAGTTTTTTGTATGCTGTTTCACGTGAATGCATTCGAAGTCCGCAGTCCGGATCAATAAGAAGCGGCTCAGCACCAAACACCTCAATGCCCTTCTCAATTCGGGACTGGATGATATCAACACTCTCGATATCGGTGCTGGCCGAATCAACAACGCCATACCCGAGTTTTCTTCCTTTCAGGTCTTTTCCGCTGAACAGCTCGAGATTCTGCGGATTGTTGGCAAATTCAAAATCCAGAATGTCTACGGGGAAGGTAAGAATGTCGTCGATGGCAGAACCAAGGTCCCCGCAGACATGCATACAGGTCGGGGTACTGACGACGGAGGTGATCGTTTCAATTGCCTCGCGTGCGATATGAAGGTCTGCTGCACCGGTCGAAAGAATAGGTTCATCGATCTGAATAATGGTGACGCCGGCTTTTTCAAGCGCCATCGCTTCGGCTGCCAGAGCTACGGCGAGATCAAAAATGACTTCCTTTCGGTCACGGTACAGGGGAGTACGGACTTTCAGGCCATGGGCGATTGTCGTGGGACCCGTGATGATTCCCTTGACTTTCGGATGGCGGGAGAGGGCATATTTTACCCCCTGCAGGGTTATCGGTTTCTGGGAAGGGGATATTTTTCCCGTAATCTCCTGGCCCTTCACGCCCGGAAGGTATCCAGCGATGATCGAGATCATATCTCCTCCTACCTGTCCGTCCGAGATGATGTCAACACCTGCATTTATCTGATCCGATACAGCGGTCTCCTGTGCCCCGGCGAGGGGGTTGAGAAGAGCTCTGAGCCCTTCTTTTTTCACTGCCGGATAACTCCCCACAACAGTTGTCGGGAGCGGTTTTGTGCAGATCATGGCGTCACACGATGCCGGTCACGTGGGAAGAGTACCGCTTCACGGATATTCGGGAGATCAAGCATGGTCATGACCAGGCGCTCCATGCCAAGACCCCACCCGGCGTGCGGAGGCATGCCATATCTAAACGGCTTGAGATAAAATTCAAAACTATCGGGTGAAAGCCCTTTTGCCTGGATCTGTTCAACAAGCAGGTCGTGCTGGTGGATACGCTGGGCACCGCTGGACAGTTCCATCCGCGGGTGCATCAGGTCAAAGGCCTTGCATACGGACGGTTCATCTTCGAAGGGCATTGCATAGTACGGTTTGATAGCTGTCGGCCAGTCCGTGATGAAGTAGTGTTCACCCATTTCGTCGCCGATTGCCTTCTCGGCTGCTGTGGAGAGGTCATCGCCGTACGTAATGTCTTCCTCGATGGAGATTGCGGCAATGTCGATTGCTTCAGCGTACGTAATGCGGGGGAATGGGGCATTCGGAACGGCAAAATCGATGCCCAGTGCATCAATGGCCGTGGGGCATTCTTCAGCCACCTTTGTGTAGCATCCGACAACGACCCGTTCGAGGAGATCCATGACATCCTCATGGTCGGCAAATGAGATCTCAACATCAATCGAGGTTGCTTCGTTGAGGTGCCGGGTGGTATTATGCTCTTCTGCACGGAATATGGGGGCAATTTCAAAGACCTTTTCAAACCCGGCCGCCATCATCATCTGTTTGTAGAGCTGCGGGCTCTGATTTAAAAATGCCTCTTTCTCAAAGTAAGCCAGGGGGAAGAGTTCGGTGCCGCCTTCGGTGGCAGCTGCCACAATTTTCGATGTGGTGATATTAATGAAGCCTTCCCGGAAGAAAAGATCCGTAATTGCGTGCTGCACCGTGCTTCTGATCTGAAAAATGCCTGCCACCCTCGGCCTGCGTGCATCAAGGAACCGGTTATCGAGTCGTGTATCGATTTCAGCGGGGACTTTCTCCGCAACATCCAGTGGGAGCGGTGTTTCTGCCTTTGCAATTATTTCAAAGGTTTCCGGGAGGATCTCCCGTCCGCCGGGGGCCTTTTCTGTTGCCTTCACCACGCCGGCGATCCGTACGACGGATTCACGGGATGCATCCTTTGCTGCCGCAAGGACGGATTCCGGAGCCTTTTTTTTCACAATAGTTGCCTGAAGGAATCCGGTCCGGTCGCGAAGAATATAAAAGGCAAGCCCTCCAAGATCCCGGACTTCGTGAATCCATCCGATGACCTCTGCCTCGGTCGTCTCGGTTGTTACAGCTGATATCGGAATTCTCATGGATATTTCCTGAGTATCATTTTGTTCTTCTACAGTATCTTATTTTGTACAGCACCGAAGAGAAGTATGCAAACAATTAACTGCTTATCTGGTGAAGAAATCAAAAACGATGCTAAATGATATCTACAATTCTTGTTGCGACCGACGGTTCGGAGACATCGTCGGCAGCAGTGGATGCAGCGATTGGTGAAGCAGCGGTTCACCGGGCGAACCTCCATGTGCTCTGTGTTGTCGACTCCTCGATTCCACAGTCAACGATGGCCGGACCACAGAGCGATGTTCTTGATGTCAATTATCAGATAATCACCGACGTACTCACCACCGAGGCGCAGCAGGTGCTTGAAGCAGCATCCGTTTCAGCTGAAAAAGCAGGCATTCCTGTTCATCTTTATCTGGAATACGGGGATCCCAGAAGGGTCATCATCGCAACAGCAGAGGAGATCGGAGCAGATCTCATCGTGCTCGGATCAACCGGGCGCACGGGACTGGAAGCCCTTCTCCTGGGGAGTGTCTCATCAGCGGTGGTAACTCATGCAAAGATCTCAACAATGATAGTTCGTCGTAGGGATTAGGTCGCCATACATGGGTATTTTCAGAAAGTCCGGGGCCGACATTCATCAATCTATTCAGGGGGGCGATGCCGGAGGTCTCTGTGCCTTTCTGGTTGGGGGAACTGATGAGGAGAAGAAACTGGCAGCGAATGCGTTCCTCCGCATGGCGATGGAAGAACCTCAACGGGCTGCTGGAGGCCTTCTGGTGATTAACGAGACCTGCATGAATGGTCTTGCCGACACCCTGATTGACACTGCCGGACCATTCCACGGAGCTGTCCTGGTGCTGGCCGGGTATGGGACCGATGTATTTCGAAAATCCCTGGTCAGAAGCATAAAAAAGCGATCAGATATTCCGTATGAAGATCTCACCAATGCGGTTCGTTCGAAACGAAATCCTGCAGCGCGTGGAGCTCTTTCTCTTCTCATGACAATGGGGCGAAATGCTGCACCCTATGTGGCATCCCTTCTCCCGGAACTGAAAGGAGATGATCGCTATAGTGCTGCCTGTTATCTGAGGGATCTTGGGTGGACACCAAAAAACCCTGCAGATATTGCACGTTTTTTTTACCTCTGCAATGACTGGGACCGCGTCGCGAAACAGGGGTCTGGCGCCCTGCCTCTTCTGAGAAACCTTTCCATGTCGGATGATGCCGGCGTCCGCTGCCAGGCGATAAGGACCCTGGGGAAAATCGGGGATCCCCGGGAGATTCATATCCTGAAAAGTGCCCTTTCCGATACCGATTCGACTGTTCGAAGTGCTGCGGTTGATGCCCTTGGGAAGTATGGTCTGGAATATACCGGTCCTGTTCTTCGGGAGGCCTTAACTCACCCGGACCCTCAGGTAAGGCTCAATGCGGCATGGGCCCTCCACCATATGGGGTGGGTCCCCCGGACGGAACACGAGGGCCTGAGATATCTCATCGCAAGGATGGAATGGGAAAAGGTGGCGGGGTATGGACAGGATGCCATCCATGAATGCAGCCGTATGATCCAGACGCATGACCCAGAGGCCGAAGGGGCCGTCCGTGCCCTGACAATGATGGGAGAGCCAGGTATCCGGGCACTGGAATCCGTGACTGCCCTGTTATCCACTCCGGAACAGGTTTGTGCTAGGGACACGGCGCAAGAGACGATGGAAGATATGAAAAAGCGGCGTGAACGTGAAGAAATGCGTCGAAGAGCACAGATTGAGGAACAGGAAAAAAGAAACCGGGATGAGGAGGCACAACAGCACAAAATGAGCGAGGAGGATCCCGGAAAGGCGGAGATTCATCAGAGCGAGATCCTGGTGCTTAAGGGATTCCGGCGGCTCCGTGCGAAAAAAACGGCTGAAAAGAAGATTGCTGAGGTCAGCGAAGGGAAAGAGAAACCGGAACTGGTTCCTTTCGAGTATGCTGTTCTTGCTCTGGAATCGAACAATCCTGCAATACGGGCCTCTGCAGTGGACGTCCTTTCGATTATGGGAACGCGGGCACACCCGTATATTACCCGGGCAGCGGGGGATGAAAGTTCACTGGTAAGGACTGCATCTGCTGAAGCGATGGGATTTCTGGGCTCTTCAACCATGCTCAAACCACTTCTTGTGCTGGCAAAGGATAATTGTACAGAGGTCCGGGGGGCTGCGGTGACTAGTCTCGGCTCGCTACAGGATCCACGGGCGATTAATGCAGTTCTTAGCCTGTTTGGTGATGGAGACGCAGATGTCCGGCATGCGGCCTCAATGACAGCGGCACTTTTTGGGAAATTGGCATATCCCCACCTGCTTGGAGCCCTGAATGATGAGAATCCACATGCAAAGATCAGTGCTGTACAGGCACTCGCGGAGCTCCGTGTATCCGACACCGTCCCCGTCCTTATCAACCATCTGTATGATTCAAACTGTGATGTACGGGATGCGGTCTCCCACGCCCTGGCTCTCCATGGTGGTCGAGCGGTTCCCGCCCTCACCGAATTTGCGGATCACGCCGTGGGAGATCCCCGGGAAGCAGCTGTCGCTGCACTTTTTGAAATAGACCCCGAATTTGCCGCTCCTTTCCTTTCCCCCTCCGTCGAAGGTACGATGAAAGATGCCTTAGACCTCGGGCGGAGGGGTGCCGCGGCATTTGATGCAATGACAGGATCCGGATCCGACCGTTTGAGGAATAGGGGTGCACGTGGGCTGGAGGACCCATCAGAGGTTTTGATGGGCACTGGAAAGACAACAGGTGATAATCTCTCCGAAGGTACTGATGATGATCCCCTCGTTGATATGCTGGTCAGAATAGAACAAGGCGATCAGGCGCTTTCCCAGGAACTGCTAATACAGATGTATGACTCCGAGAGTATGTTTCTGGAACAAATCATGTCCGCATTTGGGAGCAGTGACAGAAATCAGGCTTATATGGCCACAAATCTTGTTGATTCTCTTGGCTGGTCCCCCCGGAATGCCAGGGAAATGTTCCTCTACAGTATGGGCAAGGGCGATATAGACAAGGTACATGAAGGGGGGGATGAGGTCATCTCCTACGCTCTGGACCTGATTGGTCACCTGGAAGCTGAGATGCAGAACCGCCTGATAAATGAGATCCGCAGGATTGGGGGAGATGCTGCCTGTGAAGGGCTGACAATGCTCCTTTGCAGTCAGGACCCGGTAGTGCGAAGTGCTGCGGGTGCTGCTCTGGTACAGATAGGATCCTTTGCTCTCCCCTCCCTGAGGAAGGCCGAATCTGGCGCTGATGAAAAAGCGGCGGAGAGCATAAGAGACGTCATACTGGCGATTGAAAAATAACATGGCCTGAATCTCTCGCACATCTTGGAACTCCGCCGACTGGCTGCGCCGTCGAATCCGGAGAGGTAGTCCAAAAAGATGAAGTTAAATGGTTATTCGAAAAGATACTCTTCTGATGTCCAGATGCCAGGATAAAACTCGGAGATGTGCACATACTATTCCGCTCATTTTCCTCTTCATACTCCTCTTATGCAACATTGCGGTGCTCCCTGCCTGGGCCCTTCAGGCTGCCGGCGACCCGGTGATCTCCCCCGGGAAAACGCTGGTCGCGGGAGATGAGGCATCTGTCTATGTGGAAGTGTTCTATTCGGTATCGTCAATGAGTGAATATATGGATCTTACGACCGGCCTGTCTGATGCGCGGTGGAAGGTAGAGATCCTGAGTGACGGGCGAACGGTTGGTGAGGTACAGCGGTCGGGACGATACGCCGGGATTACCGGTTTCGAGCTTTTCAACAGCGGGTTTACCAAACTTCTTGTACACCTGAACGGAACCGTTTCAGAAGGATTCTATGGTTCCGGTGAACAGACTCTGATGAGCATTGATCATATTGCCGCGGACGGCAGTACGGTTCTGGATACTCTCGAAGTCACGGCTGTGGTCCTTACTGCCGCCGATGTCACCACGTTGAGAGAGGTTGCGGAGTCTGACCTCGAAAATCTGGGGAGCCTGATCCGGACGGCTTCTGCAGAGGGGGCAGATACCGCCGATGCTTTGGAAGCGTATGCTGATGCGCAGGATCTTATTGCTGCATCTGCAACAATGCCCCCAGCAGATGCCTGTGCTGCAATAGCCTCTGCAGGCGACCTGATTGCCGGGGCTACTTCTGATCTATCGGAAAGAATGTATCTTCAAACGGTTTCGTCGGCTGAAACTACCATTTCCCGGACCGAAGACCTCCTTATAGAATACGAACAGTCCTCCGGTTACAGCAGCGAGGGGGGGATGGTGGTACAGTCCCGGCTGGAGAGCGCCAGAACATATCTGATACTGGCTCAGGAGAAGAAAAACAGCGGTGATGATCTCTCTGCCCTGTCGTATGCACAGCAGGCTCGCTTAAAAGCTGAGGATTCCCGGGAGTACCTGGGATCCCTTACAGAGCGAACCGGCACTTCCGGAGAGATTTCGCATACTTCCTTATCGACTCCTGAACCTACTGCTGCCGGAACCCCAATTATCATCGATCCGGGTATGACACCTGTACCCGGTTCTGGAGACTTTGACTTATCGGGCATCACGAACCTTCTGGGGATACTATGGGGAGGCGTCTCCGGCGGTGTGGAATATATTAATCAGCTTGCAGATGCGGTGAATAAGTTAATTGGGTGATTATAGCCTGCCTTTGCAGGTAAGGCTTCGTGCTGTTGCAAGTAGGTCCCATGCATGGGATTCCCGCTGCCTTTTTGTATCCGTTCTAGTATCCAGCCGGAGCGATCCGTCGATAATCGCAGGGTCCTTTGTGTCGGCAATGATGATGTCTGCAAACTCTCTGAAGAGGGGGTGGGTCACATGCTCAGGATTTTCATATCTTTTCTCTCTCCACACCGCTGCCCGTTCCCGTGTATATGGTGCATAGGCGATGACCTTCGCCCTTTCCAGTGCTTCGTACATTCCTTTGCAGGCCAGAATCGGCACTATCGAAGTCACTGGATTTCCCGGTCCGAGTATGACCACGTCCGCATCACGCACTGCCCTGAGTGCAGTGTCCGTCGCCGGGGGGGGACGACGCAGGATCAGGGAACATCCGTGGGCCTGCCTCTCTGCTCCGTACATTTCGTGGTAATCCGGTAGTGTGAGGCTATCCCCTGTATCGGTGGAGATCAGGGTTTCAGGGATACTGTCGGCCACCGGAAGAACCGAGGCCTCGACATGGTAGCCCACAGCCCCCTCTTTGACCGCCTTGGTAAGGGAACATCCCTCATCAAGGAGTAATGAGCGCATAATATGGAGTGCACGTGCCCGGTCTCCGGATGCAGGATATTCAGGATGTCCGATACGTTCGAGGACATTTGCGGTTACCAGGGTGTCACCGTCAATACCCTGCCACGCCCGTTCATTGAGGATACCTGCATAGAGATAGATGACATTGTCAATGGATGGCAGGGAAAGGCCCGAAGGCCCCCACCTCCCGTCAGCAGTGGAGCAGATAACTGTCACCTGATGATCATCGAGGATGCATCGCACCCCCGAGAGAATTTTCAGGGTGTCCTGGCCGCCTGCAAGTATTGTAATCATGGCACGGTTCCGTTGTATCCGTTAATTCGCATCCTTGTTGTTATCATCGGTGGGGGAAATTTTCATGGAACTGCCAAAGATTGCATATGCCCGGTTCAGGTATCCAAGGACATAGAGCGAGTAGCATCTGAAAAATGTGATGAACGGAACGCTGAAGAGAAGCCCCAGGAATATAACGGAACTGACGTAGACTGCAAAAAGAACCGTATAGGCACCGATGCCGATTGGCGCCCATGCGGTAGCTGTGACCAGCAGGAAGATGGGTATGCCGAAAAGAACGGCAGCGATTCCGACCATAATTCCGACGATAATGCCCATGACGAGAAGGAAGATTATTTTTATTCCTGTATATACCACCGCCTGGCTCCATCTTCCTCTGAAAAGCATGAAACACTGTCTCCATCCTGCAAGGATTCCGCATTTGTCAAGACGCATAATTGGAATGACAAAATCGGTGGTAAACATTACCATAATTAGATAGGGAATACCCAGGGCTAGTGCATAGACGATATAGCCGATAACAAGGGATGTTCTCTGTGCAAACGTTTCCGTACCTCCGGGGGCCGCACCTGAAAGGATGAGTGCGACGGGTATTGCCAGAAGTGTAAAGATTATCACTGATATTGCAAAGATAAAGCAGAAATACCTGAGGCCATTTCCGATTTCCATGCTGAAGTATTGTTTGATGGCAATGTTATCGTCACGTATCGCATCAAAGAATATGAACTGGAATATGCCGGATAAGAGGGCATAACAAAATCCAAAGGCAATAATTGCCGCAACAATTGTGAACAATTCCGGTCCAATACCCGCCATGTCGATAGCGGGGATACTCTGCAAGAAAGAATGGTTTTCCTGCCATGTCGTTTCAAATCCGCCGAAGCTGCCGCCTACAAAGAAGCCTATCAGAGCAAGACGCAGCCACACTCCCCGCTTTATGGGGATGAGAATATTTTTCGTCCGTGCAACGGCCTGGTCGATTGCACAGAACGCATAGTAGTCAGCACTCATCCGTGGTCACATTCGGGGATATCTCTCAGAGATATGCCTGTATTTCTTCCGCAAGGGAAGTGGCAGCCTCATGGTCGATCATCAGGGTATCCATCTGTATTGCATCCGGGAGTGGATTTGGGTCGCGTATGTCCTGAATGTAGATGTCC
>JBFFLM010000020.1:0-10298 GCA_041554835.1 Methanogenium sp. | reverse complement strand
CCAAGGCCAACTACTCCATCGCTGATTGCCTGCATCTCAGTCTCAAAGAGTGCATAGTTGATCATACCCGATGGGTAGATATATACCTCGACTGGAACGATGAAATCATCATATGTCTGGTTTACCATGAACTGAATCGGCTGGCTGACACCTGCAAGAATCCCTTCTGTTTCCACAACAGAGGTATCGGAGGTTATGATGGGTATTCCTGTTTCATCACGTATGGTATACTCTACAGCCACAATCGATCCTTCTTCCGCTTTCTTGAATATATTGAAGAACCCCATGGTCAGGGTGAATCCAAGAACACAGGATATCAGGACGAATACGACGAATACCCGGGTCGCTGTCTTCGCCCAGTCATCGTTTTTCTTCTTCGTATCCTTTTTTGCCATTAGGTATTAGGTTTGCAACTGCATGCCTTAAAGCTGTATTATCCTGCTATCGTTCCCCCGCTGGAATACCTGATTTTTGTATATGGGATACATTTATCAGGAGTTGCTCTATGTATGATTGTATCTGAGTGTGAGTCTCAGGGAAAATGGAGGTAAAATAATGGCTATCAGGAGAAGATATCCGTTTAATATGCTATGGAATGAACTGGATGAAATGCTTGCGGAATGGGAAGAACGTGTTCACAGCACTATGACAACGGGCACATCT
Organism: Methanogenium sp.; assembly: GCA_041554835.1. Taxonomy (GTDB): domain Archaea; phylum Halobacteriota; class Methanomicrobia; order Methanomicrobiales; family Methanomicrobiaceae; genus Methanovulcanius. Next base: position 9,635 of record JBFFLM010000020.1, on the reverse strand, counting down.
CTTCCAGCGGTGGTGGGCCCAGCGCTTCGGGGGGAGTGCCGCGTGGATGTCTGGGAGCAGGAAGATGAGGTCCTCGTTGCAGCGGATCTTCCCGGGATTGAGAAGCAGGAAGTGAGTATTCGTCTGATCGATCCGCAGATACTTGAAATTGGTATCGAGAAGAAGGTCGATTACGAGGAAACGGAGGAACCGGCGTATTATGTCCGTGAACGCATAATAGGCAATATGAAGAGAAGGGTGTACCTGCCTTCGGAGGTTGTTGATGAGGGTTCAGTTGCGACCTTCACCAATGGTGTTCTTGAAGTCCGGCTTAAAAAGCATGAGCGCGAAACCGGTACCACCATTCCTATTGAATAACTCTCATTTTTTTCTATCGATTCATTGATGATTTCCTGGTGACAATAGAGAATGAGCATGGGGAAAAAGAAGGTCAGGGACTATATGACCTACGATGTGGTGACGGTAGATTCCGGCGGTACCGCAAAGGATGTCATAAATGCAATACGGGATACCAACCATGACGGATTTCCGGTCGTGGACGGAAAAAAAGTTGTAGGGTATGTGGCTGCACGCGATCTTCTCTTTGTCTATCCCCACACGCCTGTTGAGAGAATCATGTCCCGTCACCTGATCGTGGCGGACCCTGATATGGATATCAATGATGCCGCGCGGGTTATTTTTCGCTCGGGAATACAGAAACTTCCGGTTGTCGATGATGAAAATAACCTCATCGGGATTATTTCAAATGCCGATGTGATCCGATCACAGATTGAACATGTCTCACCGGATAAGGTCTTTAAATTTATCGAGACGCTCCGACAGCTGCATGATGTTGAACCCGCACTTGTCCGTGAATCCGTTCCTATTGCGGAGCTTTTGCCAACCCAGTCAAAAATATATCAGGACGAACTGGAAGGGCGCATATATGAGATAAAAAAAGGACTTGCAGAACCGCTGATTGTAGTACGTCGTCCCGGAAGACTCATTCTTGTTGATGGTCACCACCGGGCCATCGCTGCCAAAAGAATCGGCATCAAGGAACTTGATGCGTATATCATCGAGATTGACGAAGAGATTGAACTTGGGCTGGAGCGGACAGCAAGGGAGATGAAACTGAAAACCCTGGATGATGTCCGGGTTCTCGATTATGCACGGCATCCCCTTGTTGCTGTGACGCATCGCCTGATGCGGCACAACTGATCTATTCAGGATCCGTGATGGGATGGATCGTACTTGTCATTGAGTACGATCTCCTTGACTGCGGTTCCTTTCTCAATAATTGCCTCGGGCCAGATTCGTATACCCGCATGAACCACTGCATCCCTTTTAATGACTGATCGGGGCCCGATAACAGTATCATTTTCTATACTACATCCTTGTTCAATTGATGCATGATTATCGATGATGCTTCCACTGATGGTGGATCCCTCTCCAACATTTACGTGGTTGTAGAGGGATGACGAAAATATTTTAGCCTTCCCACCAATCCGGCAATGGTTCCCTATGCTCGTATACGGGCCTATGATCACATCTTTTTCGATCTCCGTGCCCGCACCGATGGAAACCGGCCCGATTATCTTTGCATTCTGTCCGACAACAACGGCATCACCAAGATTCACCGGTCCATGGATGGTTCCTCCCTTCACCGTGATGTCGCCGGAAATATTTGTATATGACATTTCCTGAAGTTTCCAGTGCTCTGCTTCCCTGAGTGATCGCGGGCTTCCGACATCTGACCAGTTTCCCCGTGCCAGCCATCCAGCAAGGTGGGTGTCCGGATCATTCATCAGGATGGGAAACAGATCCTTTGCAAAATCAAATTTTGTATTGAGGGGGATATAATCGAAAATTTCAGGATTACAGACATACATTCCGGTACTTGCGAGGTTAGAGAAGATCTCACCCGGTCCGGGTTTTTCCTTGAACCGGAGTATATGATATTCTGCATCGATCTCTGCAATGCCGTATTCGGATGGTTCGTCGATACTCAGGAGACCAATTGACGCAATTGCATCTCCGCGAATGTGTTCTCGGTAAAACTGAAGGAGATCGATATCGGTAATATGATCCCCGCCTACCACGAGAAACGGAGAGTCCGAGAGATATTTCCGTGCATTGGAGACGCTTCCTGCGGTGCCGAGTTTGGTATCTTCATGGACGTAGGTGATCTCCGCACCAAAGAGCGACCCGTCACCCAGGGTCTTTTCGATGATGTCACCTTTGTATCCAATGGTGATGATGATGTCCGTAAAGCCGAGGTTAGCCAGGTGATCCACCAGGTGGATGATAGACGGTACATTGACAATCGGAATGCATGGCTTTGGCCTCTCGAATGTCAAGGGGCGAAGGCGTGTTCCTTCTCCGCCACACATGATACAGACCTTCATGGATGATGGTTTGTGTTTCTTGTCAATAATTCTGCCCGTTTTATCTGTGATAGATTAACGGATGGGGAATTATCACATACTCTGGAGACAATATCTTCCATATGCAGCGAGAGGGGTTTGAGTGTACGATCTGCGGGCGGTGCTGTTTTGGCATGGGTAAGTACGTCCGGGTACAGGGACAGATGGGCCCGAACCGGATTGCCGTCCGTCATGAACTCTCCAATGAAACATGTTATGTTACAGTTGCGAAAGAATTCCGCAATGATTTTGATCTGGCGGAAGCTATGGGCGTAAAAAGTGGATGGTGTCCGTTCCTCCGTGAATCGGGCGAGGGGATTTATCCCTGTGCTATCTATGAAACACGTCCCCAGTTTTGCCGGGATTTTACCTGTTGCCGGATGCGGGTCTATAATAGTGAAGGGATTCCCGTGGCGCGGGTTACGAGTAAATCCTCAGTACTTACTGATGATGAAGCCTTTGCCGAATGGTGGAAGAAGAATGCCGCGTCGTATCACGGGGAAGGGAGAGAATGGGAAGAAGGGGTAACCAGACTTTTGGCCTCAGAAGGATACAGGGCGGTCTGGTATGACTGAACGGACAAAAAGAACACTTTGTGTCTCCGGCGGATCGGTTCAGTGTCTTGAGAAAAAAAGAGAATCACTTGAACGATGCCGTTTCTGCGTACATTCTGTTCTCTTTTATTCCAGGGGGGCCTGGCGCCCATCACCTGCCCGGGCATACTGCCTCGCATCCAGAACCACTGAGGAGGTCCCTCTTGCTACTGTTGAAAAAGTATGCTGTGATGATGCAGGCCAGGAGGGATTCAACAGTATCATGAATGTGATCAGTTAACGGTCAAACCTCAAAAAAATCCATGATGGCGTCCATGTCGAGGTGTCGCTCAAAGTGGGAGGCGAGTTTTTCATACGCATCATTGGTAAATTCAGGGTAATTCTCAGGAATGGGGGTGTAGTCAATGCCTTTTTTTGCGCAGAGATACGAGAGAAGACCGTCAACTGCGTTTCTGTTCAGAAACAGGCCATGCAGATAGGTTCCAAATATCAGGCCGTTCTCCGATACTGATCCCTCCGTTTCGAAGGCATGGCGGCATTTCTCTGTGTTGGAAGTACCCATGTGGATTTCATAACCTGAAACGGTGCCAATCCGGGAGAGAATGGGGTTGATGGATGAAGCTGTACGCTGAACCTGAACCGTCGTTTTTGCATAGCCGGTAAATTCCGTTACAATGTCGAGGAGGCCAAGTCCCTCGATAATGCAATCACCTCCTTCAATACCGTTATCATGGATCTCTTTGCCGAGCATCTGGTACCCCCCGCAGATGCCGATAACAGGAATACCTCTGCTTACTGCCTCCAGAATCTCCTTGTCGCATCCCGTTGTTCTGATAATTTCCATATCCGCAACGGTATTTTTTGTCCCCGGGATGATTATGGCATCATATCCTTGAAGGGAGGTGCCGGGAGGTACGAAATCAACCGGGGCATAGCGCTCCAGCAGTTCAAAATCGGTGAAGTTCGCAATCCGCGGAAGCCTGATTATTCCGATTCTGATATCCCCGTCCCTTGCCTTTTTGTCATCAATCGAGAGAGAGTCTTCGCTTGGAAGTGCAATGTCTGTATAGGGGATAATGCCGAGTACAGGTACCCCGCATTTTTCCTCAAGAATCCTGACCCCTTCATCGAAGAGCGATGCATCTCCCCTAAATTTGTTGACGATGATTCCCTGTACGAGAGGGCGTATGTCATCAGGAAGGAGCATGATTGTCCCGTACAGCTGGGCGAAAACGCCTCCTCTTTCAATGTCGGCAACCAGGATTATTGGCAATTGAAGATTTCGTGCAAGGAGTATGTTTGCTATGTCGCGCGAGAATAAATTGCATTCTGCAGCTCCGCCGGCACCTTCGATTACGACCGATCCATATTTTGTGGCAAGGTGATGATAGGCATCGGTTACCAGAGCGAGGAGAGGTTCGGTCTGTTGGTAATATTCCCCCACCCGAACATCCCGGTAGGGTTTGCCCATAATAACGACCTGTGACTCGCTGTCTCCCTTGGGTTTGAGGAGGACCGGGTTCATCTCCGCTTCGGGATCCAAACGGGCAGCAAATGCCTGAATTGCCTGGGCAATGCCGATTTCAGCGCCGGAACCGGTTACATAGGAATTCAGGCTCATATTTTGCGACTTAAATGGAGCAACTGTAATACCCCTGTTTGAAAGAATCCTGCAGATGGCAGTCACCGTCATACTCTTTCCAACATGGGAGGCCGTCCCGAGGATCATTACTGACATAGATAGGTACGAGTTCAGCGGGCATTGGTAAAATAATATTGATCTAAATCTGTTTTTTCCGACATATTTTGGTGGCAATGGGACACCACTTTCCTGTCAATAGTGAAAGGAACAGGAGTATGCCAACAAATATATAAGCAGAGCATGAAGGTACATGGTAATGACTGGAGGTATCTGTCCTAAATGTGGACTGCCCAAAGAGCTCTGTATATGCGAAGAAGTTGCAAAAGAACAGCAGCAGATAAGCGTGAAGATCAACCGCAGGCGATACGGCAAGGAGGTAACCGTCATAGACGGTCTTGATCCGTATGACATTGACCTTGAAGAACTTCAGAAATATCTGAAAGGGAAACTGGCATGTGGAGGGACGGTGAAGGGGAACTCAATAGAGTTGCAGGGAAATCATCGTGAACGTGTCAAGAAACTCCTGCTGGACAAGGGTTACAAACTGGATAATATCAATTAATTTTTTCTTTTTTTAAAAGATGGTTCAGATGAAGAATCTGAATGCCATCCATGCAATGATTACCATGACGACTGAATACTTCAGTCCTGCCACCGCTCTTCCTTCACCCATCTGGCCGGCAACAAGGCCTGAAAAGAACGCCTGGATAACTGCGGCATGCAGGAATAGCCTGCGGTAGAAGTCCATGTCAATGTTACCACCAAACGACATGCCTCCTGCATTCCCTGATTCGGCCATCGCTGCTCCTGCTTCTGCCATGGTGTCAAGGAATGTTCCGGTCATCACGGCAATCACGAAGAGGAAGACCATGAACGAAATGATCACAATAATGACATAAATGAGCATATTATTGCGACGTTCTGTCTCAAGGTTGACAAATTCGTAGGTGTCGGATGCAGCAGCCTGCAGCACTTCACTTACATCCCCTCCGGCGTTGCTGGCCTTTGCAATGAGGTCAACACTCCTCTGGGCAAGCGTTGTTCCGATTCTCTCCCCGAACTGATAGATGGCCTCGACAAACGGAATGTTCCAGGACATTTCCGCATCAAGTTTTTTGATGTATGTCGTCAGGTTTCCGTACTCGCCGGTGGCAACAATATGAACGGCGTTTGGCAGTGTCATTCCACTCTCATTCATTCCCGCTACATCACGGAAGAAATTCGGGAGTGATATATTCAGGTTACGCATCTTCATGGAGTGTCTCAGGTCAAGGTAGGCAAGAGGTATGCAGGCAACCATGAGTGAGAGAAGGAATATATCATCAACAACGGTGGAGGTCAACGCCGACATCAGCCCATACTGGCTTATGAGGTAGATTATACCTACAAAAAATATCAGGATTGCAGCAGGGATTGATACGATGAGAATATTCAGGGGTTTTTCTGTAAGCACCTGCACAGGGTGCTTCATGAATCTGCCGAATCCTTCTCTCGCCCGGTGCTGCTCATCCACCTTTTCGAGGATCTCCTCTTCTCTCTTTTCTTCCGGGGAGAGCGCCTCGGACTTTTCATTCTCCTTTTTATCAAAGATTTTCATCTCTTCACACCTCCGGTGTCATAGAACTGATCATGATGATGAACATGATACTGCCGAGGGGAATGATCCCGTAGATGACGGCGTAAAGGAACAGTGGATCCGTTTCTCCGCTGATCGTTGACATAATGGACTGAAGGATGATGAGAAACAGTGTTCCTGCAACCAGTGCCGTCACGTACGACTCGGAGATTAACCCCAGTGTCTCGAGAAATGTCTTCTGCTCCAGCCTGTTTTCCCTCGTATACTGCTCGGATTTCATGCGGAAATACTCTGTGAGGTTGCTTCCCGAGGAGATACTCGCGTTGGCTCCCTGAAGGAAGTCGCGCATCCGGGCACTCGGTGTGTAAATGCCTCCTATGCGTAGTGCATCGAGGAGGTCCTTTCCGAATATGTCGATTTCCCTGGCAATGTACCGGGCTTCCGTTGCACTTTCTCCGTAGATTGTTGACTGCCCCAGGAGTCTGAAAACCTCGGCGGGAGTGATTCCTGCTGTTGACATTGCCGTAACATAGTTGATGGCATAGGGCAGGGTTGCATCGATATTTCGTTTTCTTTCACCTGCCATTACCCCGGGGTAGATGAGAAAGATTGCGTATGTCACCCCACCGAAGATAAGAATGCTGACGGTAAAGACGATAATCGTTCCGATAATGAGCTTAAATGGTTCAAGTGCAATTATGAAGGATGGAACCGCGCCGTGATACACGATCATCTCCGGCACCTGCATGAACCATGTGATAAGACCGATGGCAATTCCTGCAAGGAGGCCCACGATGACTGACGAAATGTATGCAGTGGAAAGGTATGCCTCAAACGGAACCGTCATCCTGGCCCGCATCATGTCCGTTCTGAGAAAGAGGAAATCATCCCTCTTTTTCCTCATTCTTTCGCCGAGGAGGTTGAAGCACAGGCGTTCATAGCTATTCATACAGGTCACCTCTCACGAGATCCATGACTGTTTCGGGGTCACGGTAGTATGAGAGGAGAACTTTTCCGACTTCTTCATAGTGGCGAATCTTCTTGATGCGCATCCATTCTAGAATCTCTTGTCTGCGCTTCAATTCCTCCCGCATTCGAGCCTCGCTCCAGCCTTTGGACTCCATGATATCTTCAAGGACATATGATTTTCCTGAGTATCGTATCTCGTCAGTGGCTGCGTTCCATTTGAACACCTCATTTGTGATGAGTTCCTTCGTGCGTGGGTCGATATCCAGAATCTCAATCAATGCTTTGTTGCGCCTGATGCGCTGACCCCCAAAGCGGGCCTGTACCTGGACACTGACGAGATCAAGGGCACTCAGCATATTTCTGGGCACGTTCATTGGTGGGTTTTCGAAACGGTGCACCACACTGGCGACAGAATCTGCGTGCACCGTTGCATAGGTGACGTGACCCGTACTCATTGCCTGGAAGAGTGTCTGGGATTCCTTACCACGGACTTCACCCACCAGAATATACTCGGGACGCTGACGGAGTGCCGCACGCAGGAGTTCGTACATATCGATGGATCCCTTCCCCCCGGAGTCGAAGGACTCCCTGGTTATGGAGGGGATCCAGTTTTTATGGGGCAGTTTGAGTTCACGGGTGTCTTCCAGTGTGACAATTTTTGCCAGGGGTGGGATAAAGAGCGATATTGCATTGAGTGATGTTGTTTTTCCTGATGCTGTCCCCCCGGCAAATATACAGGATTTGCCGTTTTCAACTGCAAGCCAGAAGAAGGCAACAGAGAGTGGAGAATACGTGCCCCACTCGATCAAATCTGTCGGAGTAATCGGTTCTTCCTTGAATTTACGGATGGTGAAGGTTGAGCCGTGTGCAGTCACCTCACGCCCGAGGGTCATCTGGATACGGGAACCATCTGCCATGGTTGCATCAAGCATCGGCTCTGAAATAGAGATGTACTTGCCTGCACGCTGTGCCAGTTTGGTGACAAATGAATCCAGTTCTGCAGTCTTGTCATAATGCAGATTTGTCTGGATGGACTCATAGTTCGAATGGAAAACAAATATTGGGGACTGGAGCCCGTCACATGAAATATCTTCGATATATTTGTCATGCATTATGGCATCGATAAGGCCGTCGCCAAGAAACGTCTTCTGAATATTATAGTAAACCTTGGCACGTGATGGGGGAGTCAGTTTTATGCCATAATCAGAAATAATTTCATCAACGGCAGTTCTGAGGGCTATATCTGCCTTTTCTTTGGTGAGATCCTGAGTATTCACATCGAGAGTTTCAAAAAGCCTCTGGATAATTTCATCCCTCAGTACCGTTTCGGCCTCGGTTAATTCCGGTTCGATGACACGGTACTGGTATTCGTGTGCATTGTGATCAAAGATAATCCGGATATATGCGAAGGGTTCATTGACGGGGTACAATTCAATCTCTTCGACTGACTCGTGTTCCTTCATGGCCAGGTCGACGACAGGTCCGTGAATGCTCGGATCATACTCCTCGACCACACCAATGATCTTACCAAATATTTTCCCGCCGAATTTCTTCTTTTTCTCTTCCTTGACTGGACTTTCGGGTGTTTCGGGAGGAGTCATCTTTGAGAGATCAAGGCTGTCAACATCTCCCTGAACAAGACCGTCGAGCGCGGAGAGAATCTGTTTCCTATCAACCAATTCGAACTGCCGATCTTTTTCCGAGATGCGGAATTCCTCCAGATCGAGCTCGGCGCCCTTTGCCAGAATAAGGCTTGAGAGGCCGCTAAGTTCGTCGATACTCACGACTCCGGGGCTTTTACCGGGAGAATCATCGTCTTTTGACCAATGGGTTTTACCAGGAAGGCGAGAATCGTCCGTCTCGGTATGAACAATGACGTCTCCTAAATCATCATCACCAGTATCATCGGTAATTCTGGTCACTCTTGTTTGGGAGACCCCTGAATCGGTATGAATGGAAGGAGCCTCTGCCTCTTCATAGGTAGTGAGAACATCACTGATTATGGCGTTGACTTTCCCATCATTGACTGTATTTTGCTCCTGTACGTTTTCGCTTTCCCTGATCTTGTGGATCATATCTGAAAGCGAACCCGGAGGGGAAGGGCTGTCAGTTGTCTGGGCTGATTGAGGGGCATCATTCTGTGTCTCGATATCCAGTGTCGCCTCAATCTCGGTTGCTTCATCAGACTGGCGCTTGAGTTCGTTAATCAGGCTTCCCAGGTCATGAGCAGACGTTCCTGGTGGTGAGGAGGGTGATGAAGATGGAGACTGTTCCTCCACTGTATCAGGGGCCTGTTCAGCCGGGGTCGTCTCCACATTGGGTTCTGGTAGTTCTGTTTCCAATATCCCTTCGGGGTTCTCCTCCAGACCTTTCGTAACTCCACTAATTATATCCTGGACATTCTCATCAACAGCTGATGCTGGTTTTTCATCCTCTGATTTTTTGCAGAATCCTTTAATCCCATTGAAAAGTGATTTCTTGTCATTCAT
>JBFFLM010000019.1:0-10453 GCA_041554835.1 Methanogenium sp. | reverse complement strand
GAATGTGGATCCGGTAGCCGTTTCGCCGCATCACCTCGATCATGTCGAGCGCTGTCTCGGGCAGCCGGCTGTTGTACATGCACCCCACAAAGAAGGCGATCTCTCCCTTCACCTCGCCCACCGGTTCGATCACGTCGGGAACCAGCTCCATGAAGGTCGGCTTTATGCGCTCAACCGACCTCCCGGTCCGCTGGACGAGGAGGGCGACCTCCTGGGGTTTCGGGAGCGTGAGGCCCTCGCGGTTGGCGAGTTCACGCAGTTTTTCTATTGCCTTGCCGGGGATTTTAATGGACTTCGGGCAGACCTGGACACACCGCTGGCAGGTGGTGCAGGTAAAGAGCCCCTCTGCAACGGTGCGCTCCACGCGGTTACGGGGGTCGCGGGGATCGAGAGCGATACGCATCTCCTGGCGCATCGCCGTAGGCCCGGTAAACTCCGCGACCTGGAGGGCCGGGCACTCGGAGACGCAGGCGAGGCACTCGATGCAGTCCCGCAGGGGTTTTATCGCATCGTTCTCCGCCCGGGTGAGAAGGCGGGTCTCATTCATGGGGACAAGCCCCTCCATCTCGCTGAGGTAGCTTGTCATCTCGACCATCAGGTCTCGTTCGACGGGGAGGTTGAGCGCCTCGACGACCATGCCGTCTTTCGCCTCCTCCATGCAGGCGAGGACCGGTTCGCCGTCGACCCGGACCGTACAGCTTCCGCACTGCCCCGACCCGCAGCAGTAGCGGTAGGCAAGTGTCGGGTCGATGTTTTCCCGGACAGCATGCAGGGCATGCAGCACGCGGGCACCGTCGTTCACTTCTACGGTGTACTGCTCGAAGTGGGGAGTGTCATCGGTGGACGGATCGAACCTGGCGATGGTTAAGGTGAGTGTCTTCATGCGGCACCTCCCTTCCTCTCGATAAGGCAGGTATCTCCTCTCTGAACGGTATGGCCGAAGGGGGAGGTCTCAGGGGTCCAGTCCTGCCTGATGTCCTTTCGCACATGGGCGCCGCGGGACTCCTCGCGGATGAGGGCACCACGGATGATGAGCGAGGCAAGGCAGAGCATGTTCTCCACCGTGCAGCACTCGAGGTATCCCCGGGGGCCGTAGGCTCGTGGAACAAGCGTCTTTAGGCGGGCAACTTCTTCCTGTGCAGCGAGCAGTCTCTCCTTCGTCCGGAATATGCCGACTCCGTTCCACATCGTCCGTTTCAGGGCGGAAACGATCTCATACGGCGGGGTGGTCCCCTCAGTAAATCGTGTGAGCCGCTTCTCCTGGCCGGCCAGCTGGGCGGCGTAGTCCGCCTTCTCCCGGACGGGGACCTTTCCTGCACCTTCGCCGGCTCGTTTTCCGAAGACCTGCGTGTCGGCGAGCGCGTTGCCGCCGAGACGGTTTGCGCCGTGGACGCCGCCGGTCACTTCGCCGCAGGCATAGAGGGATGCGATGGTTGTTTCACAGGTCGTGGTGATGCGCAGGCCGCCCATGATGTGGTGAGCGGTGGGGGCGACCTCCATCGGTTCGGTCCGGATGTCCACTCCGAATTTGAGGTATTGTTCGAGCATGATGGGGAGGCGCTCCTCGATCAAAGCGGCCGGCAGGTGCGAGACATCGAGGTAGACCCCGCCGTGCGGGCTGCCCCGCCCCTCGAGAATCTCGGTTTCAATGGATCGTGAGACCACATCGCGGGTGGATAGTTCCATTCTGTCGGGATCGTAGCGGGCCATGAACCGCTCGCCATCCCTGTTCTTCAGGACGCCGCCTTCCCCGCGGACCGCCTCAGTGATCAGCCGCCCACGGGCATCGGGGGGGTAGACCGCACCGGTCGGGTGGAACTGGATCATCTCCATGTCGATGAGCTCGGCCCCGGCCCGCCACCCGATGGCAAAGCCGTCTCCCGTTCCGGCGGCACAGTTCGTGGAGATGTCGTAGACCTGCGTCCCGCCGCCGGTGGCAAGCACCACCGCATCGGCCCGGATGACCCCCGGCGTGCCTTTGTTATCGAGGGTGAACGCTCCTGCCGCCCTTCCGTCTTCCATCAGGAGTTCTATTGCGGCTTCTTCCTGAAGCTGGAGGATATCGGAACTACGGACCTGTTCCACGAGCGTAGCCATGATCTCGTGCCCCGACCGGTCGCTTGCATAACAGGTCCGGTTGAACCGCTGGCCCCCGAAGGGCCGCAGGGCGGCGATGAAGTCCTCGGCGACGTCAAATACGGATCCCCACCGGGCAAGGTCGAAGAACCGGTCCGGCGATTCAGTGACCAGCACGTCGGCAAGCTGCGGGTCATTGAGATAGGCGCCGCCCCTGAGTGTATCCTCAAAATGAAGCAGGCATGAATCGTTTTCGTTGAGGACGGCGTTGTACCCGCCCTCGGCCATTATTGTACATCCTCCCTTGCCGGTCAGCGTCCGGGAGAGAAGCACGGTATCTCCGTACTGCTGTGCCTCCAGTGCCGCACGGCACCCTGCGCCGCCCGAGCCTATGACCAGCACATGGCAGTCCACCACATCGTCTCCAGGCATGATATTATCCATTATGCGGTTGACTTACATAAAGAAATAGCTGGGTGTGTGAGCCAGAATGAGGCTTTTGATGAAATTCGGCGGCACTTCGGTCGCCGATGAGGACTGCATCGGCCGTGTTGTGAAGATTCTTTCGCATTATCGGTCGACCGGCAACGAACTGGTCGTGGTAGTGTCAGCGATGTCCGGGGTTACTGACCAGCTCCATGCCATTGCGGCAGAGGTGGAAACAGCGCGGGACGAGCCGCCGATCGAGACCTTTATCGCATCGATGCGGGCCCGCCACGAAAAGGTACTGCGGGGTGTTGCCCCCGGGGAATTCGAGACCGTGATGCCGGAGATCGACAGCCGTCTCGACAACCTGCGGACGATCCTCACCTCGGTCTACAACCTGCGCGAGCTCACCGCCCGCTCACGTGATTATATCATTTCCTTCGGCGAGCGGCTCTCAGCGGTGATCGTGTCGGCCGCCCTTCGTGAGGCAGGGATTGCATCACGGCCGATGAACGGCTGCGAGGCGGGTATCCTCACCAACGGTCAGCACGGCTGCGCCCATGTGCTCCCTGAGAGCGAGAACAAGATCAAGAGCAGGATCGTCCCGCTTCTCGCCGAATATGTGCCGGTTGTCATGGGGTATATGGGCTGCACCGGTGACGGGATCGTCACCACCCTCGGCCGGAGCGGGTCGGACTACTCGGCGGCGATCGTCGGTGCCGCCATTGAGGCCGACGAGATATGGATCTGGACCGATGTCGACGGGGTGATGACCTCGGACCCGCGGATCATCGATGATGCCCGGGTCCTGCCCGACGTCTCCTACCTGGAGGCAATGGAGCTCTCCTACTTCGGGGCAAAGGTCCTGCACCCGCGCTCCATCGAACCTGCTATGGTGAAGGGCATCCCCATCAGGGTCAAGAACACCTTCTCCCCTGCCGGGTCGGGCAGCTGTGTCGTCGATGCCGAGTACCACGACCGTCGGGTGGTCAAGGCGATTACCTATATCGAGAAGGTCTCGCTCATCAACATCACCGGTGCGCAGATGATCGGCCGCCCCGGTGTGGCACGGGCGATCTTCACCGCCCTTGCCGGGTATGACGTCAATATCATGATGATCTCGCAGGGTTCGAGCGAGGCGAACATCTCGCTCATCGTCGACGATGAACACCTCAAGGCCGCCCTCGTCGCCCTCAATGATGTCATGGAGAAGGGTTACATCCAGGACGTCACCCATGACCGGGACGTGGTGGCCGTTGCCGTCGTCGGTGTTGGCATGGCGGGCACCCCTGGTATCTCAGGACGGATCTTCACCGCCCTTGGAAATGCGGGTATCAACCTGATGATGATCTCGCAGGGGTCAAGTGAGGTCAATATCTCCTTCGTCGTCAAACAGGGCGACGGCCCCCGCGCGGTCCGTGTGCTGCATGATGAATTCGGCCTCTCGGAGGAGGACGAATGAGCTCTCCCCGCGGCCATACCTACCGGGAAGCGGGCGTGGACATCGACCTCGAGGCCGAGGCGGTCCGGGCGCTCGTCTCACGCCTGACCTACCGTCGTGAGGGCGACTTTGCCCCCGCATCCGAGTCCGGCCATTTTGCGGGGCTCATCGGGTTTGGGGACTATGTCCTGGCGCTTGCCGTCGACGGGGTGGGAACGAAGATGCTCGTCGCCGACCGGATGGAGGACTGGTCGACGATCGGCATCGACTGCATCGCGATGAATGTGAACGACCTCTATGTGATGAACATGGAACCCGTCGCCTTCGTCGATTATGTGGCAACCGACGCCCTCGACGTGGAGAAGATGAAACAGGTCGGGGCGGGACTCAACGAGGGGGCGCGGCTTTCGAATATGACGATCATCGGCGGCGAGACCGCGACCCTGAAGGGCATGGTCACCGGTCTCGATGTCGCCGGGACCTGTCTGGGGATCCAGAAGAAGGAGAAGATTGTAAGCGGTGCGTCCATCGCACCGGGCGATAGGATCATCGGTGTCCCTTCGACAGGGATTCACTCCAACGGCTACACCCTTGCCCGAAAACTTGTGGAAACCTATGCGGACTTTGACCGGGAGATGCCGTGGGGGCGGACCCTCGGCGAGGAGCTTCTGACTCCGACCCGTATCTATGCAGAGGTCCTGGAGGTCACCGCTGCCTGCGAGGTGCACGGGATGTGCCACATCACCGGCGGCGGTCTCCTGAACCTACGCCGACTCGGTGCGTGGGGCTACGAGATCAGCGACCCGATGCCGGTTCTGCCGGTCTTCGAATGGATGGCGTTTGTAGGAGGCGTCTCCACCAACGAGATGTATCGTACCTTCAATATGGGCATGGGCTACTGCTTCATCGTCCCCGAAGCGAGCGTATCTGCGGTCCTTGCGATCGTTCCGGACGCACAGGTGGTCGGGCATATCACCGACGCCCCCGGGGTGCGCCTCAGGGGCGAGGAGATCACCTGAACGTTTCGGATGGCAGATCTTTAGGACTTCAACGATCATCACATTTTTTTTGGTGCGGCACCCGTATACCGGGCTTTCCTACTGTGACGCGGCTTCGCTCCTGACACGAATCATAGGAAAAATAGGGGGAACCATTCCGGGAGCCTGGGTGGCGACTCCTGAGGCAATGGTCTCATCAAGGTGATTGGTGTGTCTGTCCACCGATATGAGGCGTGACCCCCAATATGTGTTATTTTGGGTGTGGAATTTTTTATTTTGGTCTTCCCACGGGGATTATTCTTCGAAATATTTGAGAGCAGCGGGTGCGTGCTGCCGGACTTCTTCAAAGAAATATTTCCCGTATTCGGCGTCTGAGTCTTTAATCGACTGGTTTATTGTTTTTGAAAGCCATCCGGGAATACTGCCGTCTTCTTCCAGAGAGTTCATCAATACGACGACAGACTCATCCACATCAGTCCTGTTTTTCCATCGATAACCCATTTGTTTGCTACCACCTCCTCTTGGTGATTGACCGGGAATTCGCATGGGAGAATATATAGCTACCGGAGGGGTCAGCGCCATCCTCGGGGAGAATTCATTTATACGGGCGTAAAACGCCAAAATAGAATTAATTGGGCGTTTTTTTACCGTGTATCACTGTTGAGTCGGTGAATGGAGAAGCGTCTCCGTTCTTACAGGGTCTCAATGGTTATTTCATCAAATGGATCCTGAAGCGGCGGCAGAAAAGAAGGAGAAAGCAATGGTGCGATTGAGCATATCCCTCGGGCCCTTCTGCCGTCACCGGTCACGATAATGCCGTACGGTGGTTCGCCACAGGGTCCGGTTCAGGGCTTCGTCCCTGGAGAGGATACGATGGGAGATCAGGTCATAGGCGTGGACAATACGAAACCCCCGCATCAGTGACACTCTCAGAATGGCGCTCCTGGCCCTGAGGGGCTGGACCGGGAGGCTGGTAATCTCCGGGCTCTGCAGAATACGGTAGAGCAGGAATCGCCACAGGCGCCGGTGGAGAGCATTCTGTTTCTCCGCGTTTTCCAGGTACCGCCAGATCCGTGTGCACTCCTCGTCGGAGAGGTTGCGGGCGAGTGTGCAGTGAAACCAGATGCCATCGCCGGGGTCCGATCTGCCGGGGATGTCACGCCCGTATTCGGGGATGGTGAAGGGCTCAAGGGCCCGCAGGAGTCTTTTTCGGACCTTTAAAAGATGGCGGGAGGGTTTTATCCTGAAGGCGATGGCCCATGTCGCCCCCGTCTGGCGCCGTTCCCAGCCGTCGATGGTATAGGTGGGCGGGCGCTCGACGGCAAAGGTGTCGGCGATCGCACCGGCCACCTGCTCTTCATCGGCACCCTCCCTGAGATCAAAGCTGCCGAAGAGAGTGATGTGGGGGACCCGGTGATACTGGGTCGGGGTGAGAGAAAAGATCATGGCGATACGCTGAATCGCCTGTGCGAGGTCCGCATGCTCAGGGACCGGATGTGCCTCAATCACATACCGCCGCGGGGCGGAACACGCACGTTGCTTCATGATGGGATGTGGGCTGAGAGTGAATGGTATCAGCACCTGTCTTCAGGCAGTTCGACGGGTTCGCACTTCACGGCTGCAGGATGGATTATGGCGCTGTTTCCGTCGACGTCCTGGACAATCAGGGTAAAGGGTACCTTGCCTTCCCTGGCCTCACGGATTTTATCTCTCAATGCAAGTGCATTGTCGCGTTCCTCTCCTTCTGCCCAGGTGAGGATCCGGTCCATCACCTCTTCAAACCGCTGCAGGACACCCTCGACATTGCTGATGAACCCTTCGCATGCCGGACCCGGTTCGACCAGGATCCCCAGTTCGGGGATCTCGATCAGCCCGCTGGTGCTGCGGACCACACGTGCATAAAGGTCCTCGGGCTCTGCAACGGAGAATTCATACCGGACAGGCTCGCCCTCACCGAGCACCATCACGTCGACCGAGCGAAAGCCGCAGCTGTTGCAGATCGCAGTCGTCAGGAGAACGTCGGAAAAATAAGGGATTTCTTCCGTTTGGTATAGGTATTCTATTTCACTGGAGCAGTAAGGGCACGGGGCAACGATGACCCGGCGCACCCTCAGGCCCCTCCGACGATCTTGTCACGGGAGATCTTGATCGACATAGGGGTGATGATCACGTACTTCTGGTCGCCGAGACCTACAATGTCACCGTTGATATCGTTTGCAACAGCAGAGAGGTCCTTGAGAACCCGCTCGTAGGTGATCTTGTCCATCTTCAGGCGCGAGATATCCACAATGACGATGTTACCGTTGTAGACCTCGTCCTTCACCTTTGGTGTATCCTTCAAATCGTTGATTGCGGCGATCTTGACATACATTGATGCCGGCCGGTCACCCGATACGGTTTCAAAGGATGCAAGATCGAGATCCATGTAATCGGACTCGATTGCCTGAGAGGGCCCCTTGCCGAGGATTTTGTCCAGGACTGACATGAAAATACATTATCGAATGAATTTATTTAAGGATATCTTTCCCGCGGTATCGCCGGGGGCTCAGATCTCCATGTTCCACAGTTCGTCGCCAACATAATGGATGGTTTTGATGACCTTTCCCTTCTCGCAGGCCTCCATCTCCTCCGCATCATACAGGGCGATTCCCACGGCAAGGGGTTTTCCGTAGTTTTCCTCCACGATGAGCACAGGGTGGTCCTTTTTGATGTCCGGCGCGATCTTCACAATGCCGGGGCGCATAACATCCGCGCCCTTTACCATGAATGCGATCGCTCCTGCATCCACGGTCACGTTCTTCTCGGGGAACGGACGGTCCACCGCACCCCGCAGGGTGGGAAAGATAATGCCTGCCGTTTCCATGAGCACGGGGCGTTTGTCCACCAGAAAGAGCGTTGTATCGCCGGTCGTCTCGAGCATCTCGATACTGTTCCCGGTATAGGCCTCTGCACTCTCCCCTATCTCTTCGCGAAGTGCCGCGAAGACTTTCGACTGTTTTGACCTGCGGATCGTGTGCCTTTTTTTCGGTGAAATTTTTGCCATTTGTTTTTTCAACCTCATTCTGGACCTTTTTTTACTGGATGTCGTCCTGTTGTGGGGTGTATTGTCGCTATATTTATCTATCTTCCTTGCGCAATTATACTAATCCTCATCGATTAGAGAAGGGAGTCGAATGACCAGAAGACCATTGGAAATTTTAGATAAGGCTCTAAACCAGAAACCGGTTATCGTCAGCCTCAAAGGGGGCAGGGAGCTACGGGGTATCCTTCAGGGATACGATGTCCATATGAACCTCGTCCTTGACAATGCTGAGGAGGAAATTGACGGAGTAACCGAGAAACGCGGGACTCTAATCGTTCGCGGGGACAATGTACTTTATATCTCCCCGTCAGTGGAATAAATTTCAAACAGGTGACAAGAAATGAGCAAAGGCACACCCTCAATGGGAAAACGGCAGAAACATACGCATATCGCATGCAGACGCTGTGGAAAGATCTCGTTCCACGCACGCCACAAAGTCTGCTCCTCCTGCGGCTTTGGCAAGAGCCCACGGCTGCGCAAATACCGCTGGATGAGCAAGAAATCGAAGACTCCAACCCACTAATACCGGAATAGCTATGTGTGGAATCGTTGGCATCGTCGATGCTGGCGGAGCATCGTTCCCGCTGTATTATGCTCTCTATGCCCTGCAGCATCGCGGGCAGGAGAGCGCGGGAATATCTACTTTTGACGGGCATCTGCTCTATAAACAGAAGGGGCAGGGGCTCGTATCAGAGGTCTTCAATGAAGAGATACTTCGCTCGCTCACCGGCACCACAGGAATCGGTCATGTCCGGTACCCTACTACCGGTTCGAAGATACCGGAAAATATTCAGCCCTTTAATTTTACCTTCCGGGGTCAGAAGGTCGCCATTGCGCACAACGGCAATCTTGTCAATGCGCAGTGCCTGAGGGAGGAGTTCGAGGCACGCGGACAGATCTTCTGTACGACGTCCGATACCGAGGTCATCGGCAATATCATCGCAGACGAGTTCAGGAAATCCGAGGATGTGCTCGAAGCGGTTCAGATATGCATGCAGAAACTGAAGGGGTCGTACTCCGTCGTGATGATGGTGGACGATGAAATATGGGCGTTTCGGGACCCCCTCGGCATCCGTCCGCTCTGCCTTGGCAAGACGGACCACGGTCATGTTGTCTGTTCTGAATCGGTCGCCGTCGATGCGCTCGCCGGAACATTCCTGCGGGACGTGCGCCCGGGAGAACTCGTCCGTCTGACATCGGGGGGCATCGAGTCCCTGATGGTCGCCGAGGCGTCTCACCGGGCCCACTGCATCTTTGAATACGTCTATTTTGCCCGTGCCGACTCGGTGATCGACGGCAGGCTGGTGTATGACGTCCGCCGCAGGATCGGTAAGGCCCTCTACGAAGAGGCTCCTGTCCCGGCGGACCAGGTCTCGCCGGTGCCTGACTCGGGTACCGCCCATGCGGCCGGGTACGCCGAAGCATCGGGTATCCGGTTCCTCGAATCGCTGATGAAGAACCGCTACATGGGCCGGACGTTTATCATGCCGACGCAGAAGGACCGGGAGGCGGCGGTCAGGATGAAGCTCAATCCGATACGGGGCCACCTGAAGGACCGGTCCGTGGTGCTCATCGACGATTCGATCGTGCGCGGGACCACTTCACGCCGGATCATCAATATCATCCGCGAGGCGGGTGTGCGTGAGGTGCATATGCGTATCGGGTCGCCGGCCATCAAGGCCCCGTGCTACCTCGGGGTCGATATGCCCACGAGGGCGGAACTCATTGCCTCGGACCTCGAGAATGAGGAGGTCCGCTCCTCCATCGGGGCAACTTCGCTGCATCATATCACGCTGGACGCCCTCATCGGGGCCGTGGGCATCCCGCGTGAGGACCTCTGTACCGGGTGCCTGACCGGTGAGTATCCTCTGCCGATAGGAAACGAGTGCTGCTGCCCCCGTACCATGCGGTGTGTCGCACGCACCTACCAGTCTGGTCTGGAGACGTTCGCGAAGGATGCCTCCCCCGTGGAGGCGCCGGCGCCGGAAACCCTTCAGAAGGACTAACACCTGCAGGGGCACTGCATCCCCTCGAATTTCTTTTTTTATGTTCCCGTATTGATATATCGCCTTGCGCAGAATCTATGGCCCCGCGGTGCCCCCGTGATGCGCCTGAAAACGCCTGCCTGGAATTCCGCCCGTCTGGGTCGTGCATTGCAGGCGGACGACAACGTTTCCTGTGGTATGGATGACCTTGGCACCAGCATTCATGCCGGAAAAGTAAAGAACGGAAAAAATTGGGTATTATTTGATAAATAAATGGTTAAAATAGCGAGGGATGGATTTGAACCATCGGTCTACGGGTTATGAGCCCGTCGGGATTTCCTGACTACCCCACCTCGCTTCTGAGAACTGTGCCATACTACTATGGTTCGTCTACTGATATAACTTTTCATTATATCCCTGGGGCCCGGATTCCGGAAAAATCCGT
>JBFFLM010000018.1:0-10548 GCA_041554835.1 Methanogenium sp. | reverse complement strand
GTGACCAACATGGGCAGCGGGTCTCGGACAAAGATACCCTCGATGGTTACTTCGTCGTGTTCATCGATGAAGTTGATAGCACCGTCGCCGACGGCGAATGCCGTGACCTGGCGACCGTTTTTGATGAGCTGAACACGGACACATTTCCGGATAGCCGAGTTCGGCTGTTTTGCCTCGACACCGACCTTCTCGAGCACGATGCCGCGTCCCTGGGGGGCACCCTCGAGCGGGTCGGATTTGACGTCAAGGCCGAGCTGGCGGCGTGCGTAGTTGGTGTCGCGCCAGCGGTTTTCCTTGGAGGTGCGCTTACATTTTCGCGCAGCAAATTTTCCGTTTCCCATTGATGATTACCTTCGTGGTTCTTCGTGAGATTGGCATAGCTTTTCACAGCTTCTGCCTGCAGATGAAATTGATGATCAGACCGTGGGAGGAGAATCAGTCCCCGCAGGAGGGTTCTCGCCGTTGAACCCTTATTTTGCGGATTAAGGTGCTGGTGCTCCTTTACTGATTCTCCGCCGCTCCCACAAGATATCAGATTTCTGCCTATATGTTTCGCGGTGACAGGTATTAAAGGTGATTCCTCTGTGTATTTCCGTTCTCCGCGGAGGGGGGAAAGGGTGGGATGAATGAAACATTTACCATCACGGGTGCGCAAGGTGATAGGGAGGATACAGCCATGGCTGGTACAACACGCATTTATAAAGAGGTTTACTTCGAGGCGAGTCATCGCCTCCTGCACTACAAGGGGAAGTGCTTCCGCCTCCATGGTCACCAGTGGCGTGTCGAAATCTGGATGGAAGGGACGGTCGAACCCGCATCGAAGATCCTGCTCGACTACAATACGATAAAGCAGGTCGTAGGCAGGTTTGACCATCAGGTCATTCTCAACAGGGACGACCCCATGGTGGACTGCCTCTCGCAGTTCCAGGAGGTCATCACGACCGAGGGGGACCCGACAAGCGAGAACCTTGCCGGCATCATCACGGGCATGATCAACGATGCCTGTGCGGGGGCGGGCATCGACGCCCGTATAACGAAGATCCGGGTGTGGGAGTCGACCTCCTGCTATGCAGAATGTGTCTATGCTGATCACTGAAATTTTCGCGAGCATCTCCGGCGAGGGGACCCGGCAGGGTGCGCCTGCGGTCTTTGTACGGTGTGCCGGATGCAATCTCCGGTGCGCCTGGTGCGACACGGAGTATTCGTTTGAGAAGGGCACCGCGATGGATGCGGCCGCCGTCCTTGCAGAGGTCGGCCGGTTCGGGATTCCCTTCGTGGTCATCACCGGCGGCGAACCGCTCCTGCAGGAGGACGAGCTCATCCCCCTCCTCAAAGATTTATGTGCGGGGGGGTACGATATAGAGATAGAGACCAACGGCACCCTCCCGGCAGGTGCGGTGCAGGAGTATGCGACCATCTGCATGGACATGAAATGCCCCTCCTCGGGTATGTCGTCCGACCCGGCACTTCTCGCAACTCTCCGTGCGTGCGACATGGTAAAGTTCGTGGTGGCGGACAGGGAGGACTGCCTCTTTGCCGAAGAGCTGCTC
This sequence comes from Methanogenium sp., assembly GCA_041554835.1. Lineage (GTDB taxonomy): Archaea > Halobacteriota > Methanomicrobia > Methanomicrobiales > Methanomicrobiaceae > Methanovulcanius. Next base: position 8,998 of record JBFFLM010000018.1, on the reverse strand, counting down.
GCCACCCGGCCGACGGCGGCCCAGGCGGTCTTCTCGCCGGTGTGGGGCGCGGACTATGAAGAAATCGTGGACTTTCTCATGGAGCGCCTCCCGCCCGCACGGCTGCAGGTGCAGCTCCACAGAATTCTCGGGGTGAAATAAGATATGAAAGCGGTATGCCTCCTCTCAGGCGGAATGGACTCGACCACGCTCGCCTACCTGGCAAAGGACATGGGCTATGACGTCATCGCGCTGCATCTGCGGTACGGCCAGCCGACCGAAGATGCCGAGTATGCGGCGGCGAAGACGATCGCCGGGCTCCTCGATGCGAGTGAATTTTTCGAAGTGAATCTGGACTATCTGCTGAGAATCGGGGGGTCGGCGCTCACCGACGCCTCCATTGAGATTAAGGACCACGCCGAAGGGGAGACGGGGATGCCCGCCACCTATGTCCCGTTCAGGAATGCAAATCTCCTGTCGATTGCCACAAGCCTTGCCGAGGCGCGGGGGGCGGAGGCGATCTTCATCGGGGTGCAGGCATCGGACTATGCGGGCTATCCCGACTGCCGCCCTGCATTCGTGGAGGCCTTCCAGAAGGCCATCGACGCCGGCACGGCGGACGGGACGACGATTACCCTGAGAACGCCCTTCGTGCGGATGAACAAGGCGGAGATCCTCCAGGTCGGGTTCGACCTTGGCGTGCCCTACGAGCACACCTGGTCCTGTTACCGCTCGTCCTCGCCGGCGTGCGGCACCTGCGACTCCTGCCACTACCGCCTCGAGGCCTTTGCCGAACACGGCGTCAAAGATCCCATCGAGTACGGGGAGCGGTAGGCCCATGGAGGAGGTCTGCGGGGGAAAGCGCCTCAGCGTCGAGAAGGCCAGTGTGACGCTGCCCTCGGGAAGGACGAAGGAACGCTTCGTCGTCCACCCGGGCAAGGCCGTTGCGATGCTCCCCGTGGAAGGGGAGTACTGTTATCTCGAGCGCCAGTACCGGTTTGCCGTGGGCGAGTGGCTCTATGAGGTCCCCGCCGGCACGATGGACGAGGGGGAGACCCCCGAGGAGACCGCCCACCGGGAACTGATAGAGGAGACCGGCATGCGGGCGGCGACCTTCATCCCGAAGGGGATCATCTACCCAGCCCCCGGCTATACCGACGAGGTGATCGCGCTCTTCGAGGCCCGCGATCTCTCCCCGTCCGACGAGTACCAGATGGACGACGATGAGATGATCGAGGTGGTGAAGGTCCGCATCGACGAGGTGGAGGAGATGATCCTCTCGGGGGAGATCATCGATGCGAAGACCATCTGCCTCATGTACCGCTGCTTCAGGGGCAGTCGATGAACGGGTGGATACCGGTCCTCGTCATCGGCGCGATCATCGGGATTGCCTGTGCCGCCGGGTGCCTTGGAGATGCCCCGGCAGCGCCTCCCTCTTCTTCCTCTTCTCCCTCTTCTTCCTCTTTTTCGCCCGTCTATGCGCTCGCTGACGACGGGGCGCTCGTCATCACCGGCACGGGCCCGGTCTATGACGAGTACCCTGCGGAGGGTCCGGGGGAGGACGGGAACGTCACGGTATCGACGATCGTCTTTCACGTCGGGGATGACGACGTCCATGCCCTCTGCGCCGCCCCGGCAGACCCGGTGGCAGGCGTCGTTCTCGTCCCCGGTGCAGGGGTGACAAAAGAGGGCCACCGCGGGCGCATCATATCCTATGCACAGAAGGGCATTTCGACCGTCGTCCTTGACGTCCGGGGAAACGGCGGTGAGACCGCCGGGCACACGGGCGGGCTGCAGGAGGACTACCGTCGGTTTGTGCAGGGAGAGACCCCGCAGTGGTGGCAGACCATCGGGGATATCATCAGGGCACGGCGGATGATGACCGAGCGCCGGGACGTCCCGGTCTACATCGTCGGCTCGTCCAACGGCGGGATGCAGGGGGCCGTCGCAGCGTCGATCGATCCCGGCGCCGCGGGCTACTTCGGCGTCTCGACGGCGGGATTTGAAGACGCCGGTGCCGGAACCGACCCGTCGGTTGCGGCCTTCCTGCGCTCGATAGACCCGGATGCCTATATCGGGGGGATTGCTCCGCGCCCCGTATGGCTCTTCCACTCACAGGCCGACGGCATCATCAGCTATGCGGCAGGAGAGGCCCTCTTCGAAGCGGCGGGGGAGCCGAAGACCTTTACCGCGTTTACCGGCGGTCACGGGATCAATGGTGAGGTCGATGCCGCCGTCACTGGTGCGATACTCACGCTTAATACTCCATAAAATGAATTATATTACCACTTTGTCCTTCGGGAGGACAGCAACCAATGGCAGAAGAGGCTGAGATGGACAGCGCACGGAAGCGCTATGAATTCAAAAAGATGCTCGAGCGGCTCGAGGAGAAGGAGGGGAGCGGTACAGAACTGATTACGATCTATATCCCTCCCGACAAGCAGATACACGATGTCACAGCGCAGCTGCGCGATGAGTTCGGTCAATGCGCCAATATCAAATCAAAGCAGACCCGGACCAATGTGCAGAGTGCGATCTCCTCCATCCTCTCACGCCTGAAATACTACAACAAACCGCCCGAAAGCGGCATGGCGATCTTCTGCGGTGCGGTCAAGGCGGGCGGCGACCGTACCTCGATGGACTGCACCATCATCGAGCCGCCGGACCCGGTCCCCCTCTATATGTACCGGTGCTCGTCGAACTTCGAGCTCGAACCGCTGAGGCAGATGCTGGTCGAAAAGGAGGTCTATGGCCTCATCGTCATCGACCGGCGTGAATCCTACCTCGGGTTCCTCCGCGGCAACCGCATCGAACCGGTATCGGGCGTCACCTCCACGGTCCCCGGCAAACAGCGCAAGGGTGGTCAGTCCGCCATGCGTTTCCAGCGCCTGCGTCTCATCGCCATCAACGAATACTACAAGAAGGTCGGCGACCGGGCGACGGATGTCTTCATGGCAGAACCCGACTTCTTCAACCGGTTCAAGGGCGTGCTCATCGGCGGGCCGACGCCGACGAAAGAGGAGTTCGCGGACGGGGAGTACCTCCATCACGAGCTCCAGAAACGGCTCATCGGTCTCTTCGATGTCTCCTACACGAACGAGTCGGGGCTCGCCGAACTCGTCGATGCGGCGCAGGAAGCACTGCGCGGCGTCGAGGTGATGAAGGAGAAGACCGTCATGGACCGGTTCTTAAAAGAACTCGTCAAGGATGACGGCCTCGCTGCCTACGGAGAGGACAGCATCCGCCACAACCTCGAGATCGGCGCTGTCGACACCCTCCTTCTCTCCTCGACCCTGCGAGAGGAGCGCCTCACCATCCACTGCCAGAGCTGTGACTATTCCCGTGAGGAGACGGTCCGGATCGAACCCGGCAAATCGATGTCGAGCATCGAGTTCGGCAACTGCCCGAAATGCACGGCGCCCATGTACCTCGAGGAGGAGGTGGACATCATCGACGAACTGACGGAACTTGCGGATGGGTCCGGAACGTCGGTCATGATCATCTCGGACGACTTTGAAGAAGGGGCGGTGCTCTACAACGCATTCGGCGGCATCGCCGGCATCCTCCGGTACAGGACGGGATACTGATGTACTTTACCACCTATTCCACGATTGAAACCATCCTTCGCGAGGCGACGGGCGAGGAGAACGTGCTCCTCACCGCCGGCGGAGAGCATGCGGACCTCGCCTCCACCATCGCCTTTGCACTGGCAAAACGCGAGAAGAAGAACCCTGCTGCCCTTGCAGCGGAACTGATGGCGGCGATCGCCGGCCCGCTCGGGGAGCACGGCGTTGCGGTAACCACCATCGGGCCGTACATCAACTTCACCTTCGGTCCCGCCTATGTTGCGGGGGTCGTCAGAGAAGCGCTCGGCGAGGGCTACGGCGCCCTCCCGATGCGGGACGGAAAGGTCTGCATCGAACATACGAGCGCGAATCCCAACGGGCCGCTCCATGTCGGGCATATCCGCAACTCGGTGATCGGCGACACCCTCGCCCGCACCTTCAGGAAGGCCGGATTCGACCTCGAGGTGCAGTATTACCTCAACGACATGGGACGCCAGATTGCGATCGTCTCATGGGGGTTCGACCACCTCGGCATCCCCCAGAACGAGGGGGAGAAGGACGACCACTACGTCGCCCGCGTCTACGTCGCAGCGAACCGCGCCATTGTGGCGGACGAGAGCATCAAGGCGGAGATCGACCGGCGGATGGGGCTCATCGAACAGGGCGACCCGGAGACGGTGGAGAAGTTCCGCCGTGCCGTCTCGCTCTGTGCGGAGGGCATAAAAGAGACCCTGGCACGGCTCAATACCCCGCATGACCGCTTCGTCTGGGAATCCTCCTTCGTTCAGGACGGCTCGATGGAGGCGATCCTTGCCCGCATCGAGGCGCTGCCCGAGGCGAGCCACGACGACATCCTGGCCGTCGACCTTGCGGCGTTCGGGTTTGAGAAGGAGTATGTGCTGCGAAGGAGCGACGGGACCAGCGTCTATGCGGCCCGCGATCTCGCGTACCACCACTGGAAGGGGGAGCACTTTGACCGGCTGATCAATGTTCTCGGTGCCGACCACAAGCTGATCGGCGCCCAGCTGCAGGCGACGATGGAGCTCCTGGGAGAGACGGTGCCCGAGATCGTCTTCTTCGAGTTCGTCTCCCTGCCCGAAGGGTCGATGAGCACCCGTGCGGGCAAGTTCGTCTCCGCCGATCAGCTCATCGACGAGGTGACGGAGAAGGCGTTTGACGAGGTGACCATCCGGCGGCCCGAACTTCCCGAAGAGGAGCGTCGTGCCATCGCCGCCTCGGTCGCGGTCGGTGCCGTCCGGTATGATATCATCCGGGTCTCGCAGGAGAAGAGCACGGTCTTTGACTGGAAGACGGCGCTTGATTTCGAGCGCCAGAGTGCCCCGTATGTGCAGTACTCCCATGCCCGCGCCTGTTCCATCCTGGAAAAGGCCGGGGATTTCGAGCCCGCGTTCGGGTACACCACCGAGGCGGAGATTGCCCTTGCCAAGCACATCGGCCTCTTCCCGCTCGTGATACAGACCATTGTTACCGAACTGCGCCCGCATCACCTCGCCATCTACGCCCGTGAATGCGCCGACCTCTTCAACGCCTTCTACCACCAGGACCCGGTCCTCAAGGCGGAAGGGGAGACCAGGAGTGCACGGCTGACCCTGGTCCGTGCGGCGCAGAATACCCTCAAAGAAGCGCTGGAGACGCTTGGTATCGATGCAGTCCGAAGCATGTAGGGCCCTGAAAAAACAGGGCTATCAGTTCTTTTCTCCCACCTCCTCCGCGGCACTCAAACCGTGCATGTGGAACAAACGGGCGCTGCAGAGCGGCGACATGTGCTATAAGGCACAGTTCTACGGGATTTCCAGTCACCGGTGCGTCCAGATGACCCCTACCCTGAAATGCAACCAGCGATGCCTCTTCTGCTGGCGTTCGATGGAGTACGAGGTCGTCGAGGAGGAGGAGTGCCCGCCGGAAGTGATCGTGGCAAACATCAACAAACTCCAGAAGAAGGCCCTTGCGGGGTACAACCCGGTGGCGAAGACGGGGATGGACGAGACGCTCTGGGAGGAGGCGCTCGCCCCCGACATGGCGGCCATCTCCCTCTCCGGCGAGCCGACCTGCTACTCGCGCCTCCCCGAGCTCGTCGATATGCTTAACGAGCGCGACTTTACGACCTTCGTGGTGACGAACGGCACCCGTCCGTGGGTGCTGGAGAAGGTCCATCCGTACCAGACCTATATCTCGCTCGACGCCCCGGACAGGGAGACCTACCTGAAGGTCTGCCGCCCGAGGGAGGACTACTGGGAGGATATCAAAACGTCGCTTTCCCTCCTCGGATCGCGCCGGTCGGCGATCCGCATCACCGTGGTGAAGGGCCTCAATGATTTTGCCCCCGAGAAGTACGCCGCAATGATCCAGGACTCCGGGCCGGACTACGTCGAGGTGAAGGGTTACATGTACCTCGGCTACAGCAGGAACCGGCTCGAACGGCACAACATGCCCGATCATTCCGAGGTCAGGGCGTTTGCGAGCGAAATTGCGAAATACTGTGATTATGATATGTACGATGATAGCCCGATCTCACGGGTGGTGTGCCTGACACGGCGGTGAATATGAAATTTAATGCAGAAGAATTCAGGGAGCTTTCACGAAAGGACTTTGAACACGCATGGCACCGCGGCCCCTCGGTCGTCGACCCGGTCGGCCCGGCGGACCGGTACCCGCGGAACATGTTCCGGCGGGCACAGGTGCATCCCATCGCAGAGACCATCCAGCGGCTGCGTGAGGTCTACCTTGCCATCGGCTTTGACGAGGCACGGGTGCCGCTCTTCATCGAGGAGCAGGACGTCTACCGGCAGTTCGGTCCCGAGGCATCGGCGGTTCTCGACCGGGTCTTCTACCTCGGCGGCCTCCCGCGGCCGAACGTCGGCATAGGAAAGGAGCGGACGGCAAGGATCGAGGAGCTCCTGGGACGCACCCTCGGCGAAGAGGGCGAGGAACGCCTCCGAAAGACCCTGCATGCGTACAAGAAGTCCGAGATCGACGGGGACGAGCTGACCTTCGAACTTGCAAAGGTCCTCGACTGCGACGACGGGCTCGTCGTGCGGATCATGGAGGAGGTCTTCCCCGAGTTCCGGGAGCTTGCCCCCGAGTCGTCCCGGACGACGCTTCGGTCGCATATGACCTCCGGGTGGTTCCTCTCCCTGGGGGCGATGTGGAACAAGCTTCCCCACCCGATCATGCAGTTCTCCATCGACCGGTGTTTCCGCCGCGAGCAGGAGGAAGGACCGACGCGCCTCATGACCTACCACTCCGCCTCCTGTATCATGGCAGGCGAGCACATCACGGTCGAGGACGGCAAGGCGGTCGCCGCGGCGCTCCTGTCGGCCTTCGGCTTTACGGACTTCGAATTCAGGCCCGATGAGAAGCGCTCCAAATACTATATTCCCGATACCCAGACCGAGGTCTACGCACGCCACCCCACCCACGGCTGGGTGGAGGTCGCCACCTTCGGCAGGTACTCCCCGTCCGCCCTTGCCGAGTACGGCGTCGAGGTGCCGGTGATGAACCTGGGCCTCGGGGTCGAGCGTCTCGCGATGATCGAGTACGAGGCGGAGGACGTGCGAAAGCTCACCCACCCGCAGTTCTTCGCCCGCGAGTTCTCCGACCTTGAGATTGCCCGCGGCATCGGCCTTCGCGAGGCGCCTGCGACGCCTGCCGGGATGGCGATGGCGGCCGCGATCCTCCAGAGCGCAACCGTGAACGCCGCAGAAGAGAGCCCGTGTTCGTTCGAGGCATGGGAAGGTGCCATCGGCGATGTGCGGGTCCGTGTCTTCGTCGAGGAGGAGGAGGAGAACTCGAAGCTCTGCGGCCCTGCGGTCTTCAACGAGATCTTCGTCGAGAAGGGGCGCATCCTCGGGGTGCCCGACACCGAGAAGTTCGCCGGGGTCCGGAAAAACGGGGCGGCAACGGGCCTCTCCTATCTTGAAGCGGTCGCCAACCTCGCGGCATCCCGCATCGAGGAGGCGGCGCAGGCGGGGGAGCCCGCCCGCGTGCAGGTAAAGATGGTGAAGATCCCCTCCGAGGTGAACCTGAAGATCGAGGAGTACGTGATGCGCTACATCACGGACAACAACAAGAAGATCGATGTCCGGGGCCCCGTTTTCTTTGCGGTGCGCTCGGAGATCCTCTGATTTTTTCTTCCGGGCAGACCAGTCCTTTTTTAAAATAATTCTGTCGGGCGCAGGCGCCGAAGATCACGGCGTCTGAAACTATAAACCCGCGTCTCTCCTATGCTCTCCCATGACCGGAAGCACCGCGACCCAGCTGGAGGGCCTTTCGTCACTGATCATGACCGCACCTTCATGGAAACGGTCGGCAGCGATCATGGTGCTTCTGGGCATCGCCATCGAGTTCATGGCATGGCTCGCCGGCCTGAACCCCAACGACTTCGATGCCCATTTTGGCCTCCTGGGGTTCACCCTTCCCGGCCTCATCGCGCTTGGCCTGACCCGCCCCCTCGTCCGGATGTACGGCAAGGACATCACCTGGGACTGGTCGGGGCTCATCGCGCTCATCGCGGTCGTCATCTGCGTCATCATCTCCTATACGCCGCTCATCCTCTTTGCCCGCGACCATCTCCCGCTCTTCTACGCCTCCTCGCTCGGGATCATCTTCGCGGTTCGCCTGCTCCTCCTTGCGACCGTCGTCGACCGTTCCGTCGCCCGGATGCTTGCCCCGGCGCTCACCCAGAGCCTCTTTGCCACCTTCTTCTGGGCGACCGTCATTCCCGGCCTTCTTTTCTACTCGGTCCTGCTCCATATCTTCCTCGGGCTGGGGACGTGGTTCATCGTCTGGATCCTGGAGAGGCCGATGAAGACGGCGCTCGGGGTCTCGCCGCTCGCCTTTGCAAACGCCTTCATGGCCTACCTCATCGAGGGGTCGCACGCGCTGGAGGAGTTCTTCCGGGAGATGGGGGAAGGCGTCTGGGTCGAGCAGGCAGGCATCTTCTTCCGGCGGCAGGATAAGGAGGAGGCGGTCTTCATCGTCCCGGGTGTTCATCCCGGCCCCCTCGGGGAGATCGGCGGGTCCAATCTGCCGAAGATCCTCCACGACGCGCGCGGCTGTCCTGCGGTGATCGCCCACGGGGCATCGACCCATGACTTCAATCCCGTCTCCGCATCGGAGGTGGGCAAGATCGTCGATGCGGTCGAGGCGTCACGGGGGAGCGGGACGTGGTCAGAGACGGCGACGATGCCGGTACGGGTCTTCGCCGGGTCGGTCTCCATCCTTGCGCAGGCGTTCGGGGACACGGCGCTCCTCGTTGCCACCCGCTCGCCGCTTATCACCGACGATCTCGACTATGCGGTCGGCCTTGCCATCATGAAGGCCGGCGAGCGCTATTTTGAGCACGTCGCCTTCGTCGATGCCCACAACTCCTTCCCGTACCTTCCCCCGCCCGTCCTGCTCGGAAGCCACGTCGCCGAGGAGTACCGGACGGC
>JBFFLM010000017.1:0-10590 GCA_041554835.1 Methanogenium sp. | reverse complement strand
CACACCAACTACAAAAACTTTAGTAATATTCAGCTAACATAAAATAGTTTGAAGTGAATTAACATGATTTGTGAATACTGTAAAAATGAAGTTGCATCGGGAAGTAATTTTTGTGATAATTGTGGAGAAATTATCTTTGACAGTCTCCTCATCCGTTATCTGTATAACAGGGGTGCAGATGTTACGGTGGTGGTGCGCGCAGCACCGATTATCAATGATGCAACGATGGAAGATGCCCTTTTTGCCGGGATTGACCAGCACTGTACAAAGATCCTTCCGAATACAACGGGGATTGCCGAACTCGGATACTACCCCCCCTATCTTCCGGAGGAAGTAAGGGAGGCCCTCCAATCTGCAACATTGGTAATTTCAAAAGGTATGGCAAATTATGAGTCGTTTTCTGAATTTCCCATACCCTGCCCCGTGGCGTATCTTATGTCAGTAAAATGTCAGCCGGTGGCAGATGCGATAGGTGTACCCAAGGGTTCAAGGATTGCGCTCCTCCGCACTGAATAATAATTATGCAATAAACTTGCTGGAAGATCAGAGAAGATCTTCGTCTTCAGCAAAATAGGGCTTGTCAAACACTTCGTTCCAGGTAGTCTCAAGAACGTAGTATTCCATCATTTCGATTACCCGCTGATTCTTGGGAGAGATCTCATACGCCCTTTCAAGCATTTTTCCTGCCTCTTCGGGATTACTGATATTAATATAGACCCTTGTAAGTTCCAGAAGGATATCGATATTGTTGGGGTCCATACGGTGACCCCGTATAAGAAGTTTCAGCGCCTTCTGAGAATCTTTTTCAATTCGCGCCAGATGATACCATAGTGCAGGCTGATTTGGCCTCAACTTTATTGCGGTTTTCAACGCCTGAGATGCTTCGTCGGTCGTGCCCATATGCAGGAGACATATCCCTATTCCAAGCCAGACTTCACCGTCATGGTTCCTGAGTTCTTTTGCTCGTAGAAAACATCCCATGGCGTCTTCGTAATTTTCAAGCCGCATCAACGCTGTTCCCATCGATAACCATGCACGGAAATTGTCTTCTTCGTTGTCAGCAGCCCGTTTGTAATAATAATATGCTTCCTCATAATTTCCAAGGGACAGGTAAACATCACCTTTACCTATGAGAAAATCCGGATTTTCCGGAAGCGCTTCCAGTGCAGTATTGATAAACTGCATCGCTTCCTCAAATTCATTTATCTTGAGATGAGCGATCCCCTCGTTATACCAACCAAGAGCATAGAGCTTGTTTGCCGGAATTCGAGACATGAACCGTACCTTTTCCCTTTGTATCCTGAAATTCTTCTGTTGTAAACAACAGGGGTGTGGCAGTGCCAAGATTCCCCTGTAGTGACTCTCACATATGATATTGTCAGTCACTTACATAAATCAAACTACAAAACCTCAACCAAGAATATGCGGAACAGCAATGAGAAGCACAATAATGGCTATCATGGCTGTACTGATGGCAGCCACAACATAGCGTGCCAGATCAGCTCTTCCCCTGCGTTCGAATAGTCCTGTTATACCCTCCTGCATAATATATCCCCCATCAAGAGGGATGAACGGGAGTGCATTGAATGTACCTACGGCAAGATTAAACCAGAAGGTCCAGAACACAATCTGCACGACCCCCCAGAATCCTTTGAAAGGTACGTCCCATACGGATGCATAACTGGTGTCGAATGCAAGAATTGCCATCTGTAACGAATCACCTTCTATTACAGCGTTGATCGGCAGGTACAGAAGAAACAAAGGTCCTACAGGACTTACGATGAACCGTTCAAACACTTCCTTTGTGGCAGAGGGAGTATAGTAGGATATTCCCATGAACCCCGATGTCGCCCCGGGATCAAGATCCTGGGGCCAATCTGTCAGAGTCAGAGAGTATGTGAGCTCTTCTCCCTGGGATATCGCTGTTATTGTAATATCTTCACCCGGCATTGTCTGTTCAAGGATAGAACCGATCTCGCCCACTGATTCAACGGGCATTCCATTAATTGCAGATATCACCGAATCGGGAGGCAACCCCGCCATTTCAGCCGGATAATCCTTGTAGACGCCATAAATCATAGGAACCGAATTCGGTGTTGCCATTCCCATCAACAGAACTAACAGGACAAAACAAATCGAAGCAACAACCAGATTATTGACAATTCCGGCACCGTACATCCTGATTTTCGATCGCCGGGGAGCTTTTTCGACCTCTTCCTCGTCAGGTTCGACAAATGCTCCGATGGGAACAACGGCAAACAGGATTCCGGTACTCTTCACCCGGATATCTTCGACTCTGCAAAGAATTGCATGCCCGAATTCATGCACAACAAGGGTGAGAAAAAGTCCTATCAGAACAGCAATGGTGAATGGGATAAATTCATTGACACCGGGAATTGCAAGAATGTTCTGAATTTCATAGATGCCCTCGGGGGGCGGTGGAGACTGTACCGTCTTATAAAATCCAAAGAGGAGAAGAACTGACATTATTGCTGAGATTACAACAACAAGAACGGCACCAAAGGTCCCATACATCCGTAAAAATCTGGAATACGGCCTGAATGAATCAAAAAAACCAACCTTGTCAGTCTTTACTGCAAGAATTGGCCCATAAAATGCTATGTGTTCCTGCCAGAGATTATTATATTTGATATACCCCGCGATAAGAGCATAAATAGCAATACAGAATATTGCAACAATGAGCCAATCCATCCGGATATAATCTTCGCCCGCAGTCCTGATAAACCATAGGGAACAGGGAGATGGACTCTAAAAATCAAAGAGGGTAGACTGGGACAGGCGCGCGGTAATATCCGATACCGTCCTCCATGACCACCGCGCAAATGGTGGCGGGGAATAATTATTGCAAATCCATGCTTCAATAAAATCAATCGTAACTTTATCAGAGGGATACCCACTCCCTATTACACCAAATTCCTCTGAAAACGTATCAATAATCCGGTCTCTCGTAACCTTTGCCACAATGGATGCTGCACTGACCACAGGAAAACGGCTGTCTGCCTTATGTTCAGAAATAATGGTACACGATGTCTGAAGAAGAGCAGATATCGTTTCTCCATACCGCTGCGCATTTACATCGCAGGCATCAACAAATGCCATCCCTGCACCTAGTTCCTCAATAACGGCTGCATGCGCTGTCGCAACAATGGAATTCATCCCCAACTTCAGTTCGGTGCGCATATGATCAATATCTCGGGCATCTATGACACGAACAGCTATCATGAAATCCGCAGTGATTCGATCGTATAATTCTTCTCTGCGCTTTTTTGACAGAATTTTTGAATCCATGAGCCCTATGCCTTCACACTCTTCGATATCATGTACCAGAACCCCTGCAATGACCATAGGGCCAAGAACAGCTCCTTTCCCGGCTTCATCTACCCCGCATATCACGTTTATCCTCACGACAATTCACAATCTATATCAATACATGGTGTCGAAAACCCAATGAATGTTTATCATCATCATTGGGCTTGGGGGAATTGGCCGGAACCTTGCAGCCATCTCAGTTGAGCATGGTGACTCAGTAGTCGTTATCGATCAAGACGAAGACAGATGCAATGAAGTAATCGAACACTATGATGTCATGGCAATAAACGGCAATGCAACAGATAAATCCATCCTTGAAGATGCAGGAATTGACAGGGCTCATGCTCTCGTCGCGACAACAAGTGATGATGCAGTCAACCTCATGACATGCTGGCTGGCGAAAAAATTCAATGTACCTAATGTTGTATCTATTGTTAATCAGAAGGAACATTCTGACCTCTTTAAGGAGGTAGGAGTCCATATCAGCGAAAATCCTGATGAACTCGTCGCCAACCGCCTTTATTACTGGTCTGAGAACACCGATCTTCATCAGATTGCGTCCATTCCCGGAGGAACAATCTTCCAGGTTGATGTGGATCAGAATGCACCCATGATTGATCACGAAATACTCGAACTTGAAGTCCGAGATTTCGTATTTATTGCAATTCAGCGTGAAAAGGGAGATCTCATTATACCCAGCGGCAAGGTCCGTATTAGAGAGGGCGATAAAATAATCGTTTTTACGAAAAAAGAGGCAGAAAAGGACTGTCTGGCAGTCCTTAACCGTCAGCTAAAAAGCTCAGCCTAATATTTTTTTCAGATTACTCATTTCCTTGAGCAGCCAGGGATTATATTTTATCAGTTCCCTGACTATTTCTTTCGTCCCGATTCTGTCAAGGTCCATTTTTTGGACCGAACTGAGAATGGAGTTCATTTTTTGATCCGAAAGGCGAATCATAATCTCTTTTATCTGGTAATTTCTCTCAATGCCTTTACCCATAGCCGATTCACGCCAGATGGTATCATATTTTTTCAGTCCTGCCGCACTCAGGTTCCCTTCTTTGATGCATTCAGCAGCAACCTCCCCGGCTAATTTTCCTGTATACATCGCATTGATGATTCCTCCACCGGTAAGCGGGTCGCTGACACGTGCTGCATCACCCACAATCATGAGACCGTTCGCAACCGTTGATCTTAGCGGTCTGCATGCGGAAACGCCACCGACGATCAGTTCAATGATCTTACCTTCGGGGAATTTCTCCTTGACAAACCGGTTAAGGTAATCTTTCGGTCGACTACCATCTTTGCACTTTTTCCCGGAGATTCCGATACCGACATTGGCCGTCTTCTCCCCCTTCGGGAATATCCAGACATATCCTTCCGGCGCCATTTCATTGCCAAGGTAAAAAACATTGACTGAAGGATCTATGTCAATATCGGTCATCAGGTACTGAACACAGGTTTCCAGTTCATTCATTGGCACCGTTGTATCGATACCACACCAGCGGGCAAACTTGGATTCGACACCATCCGCAGCGATGACTATTTTCGCAGATATATTCCGTATTTCTCCTGCATATTCGACCCGTGCTCCCTTGACCACGCCATCTTCCATGATTGCATCAACGGCACGTGTCTTGACATACACTTCGCACCCTGCATTTGCCGCTCTCCAGATCAGTTCACGGTCAAACATCTTTCGATCCAGTACATAGCCGACTTCATTGCCTGCCATTTCTGAGCTGAGTTCGATAACCTGCCCATTGGGTGAGACCAGTTCAGCACTCTGTATTTTGGCAGAAACCCATTTTGGATCAAGGTCGATAAAATCATAGATCTCCTGGCCTACCCCCTCCGCACAGCGAACAGGAGTGCCGATAGCCGGGCGCTTTTCAATAATACAGCATGAGAGCCCTGCTTCCGCAACAGCCTTGCCTGCCATTGCCCCGCCGGGACCTCCACCGATTATGAGAACATCATAATGATCGTTCATCCGCCACCTCCAGTGCACCAAGGGGACAGACCCTTGCACAGATTCCACAGTCGCGGCACCGATCCGCATCTACTGTGAGGTATGCGTCAATCAGTTCAAGTGCCCCTTCGGGACAGACGGAGACGCATGCTCCACAGTACCCACAGATTTCCCTGCGAATTGAAAGCATCAAGTTAGGTATGTGCATTACGCCCAAAAATATTTCCTAACTGCTGGAGTTTCTCCGGCTCTCCATTAGTTGTTCGATTAAAAATTTTGATTTCCTGCGCGCTCACGCACATGCATTGCTCAAGGGAGGTTTCACCAATTCTATTGAACTTGATACGAGATTGATTGTATAAAATTACTGTTGCTTATCTGTTACACTATTGATGAAATATGATTTGAACAGAACAGACGTTGGAATCGATCCATCGACCCCTGTTTACCCGTTCAACAGAAGAGGAGGATATGCTGCCTGGCCAGAACATTCCTTTAGAACAGTTATACATCACAGATATTTCATCGATCGTCCCTTTAGAATGGTATCAATCTACTAATTCCAGGCTATATACCGTCATTTATCCAATATCAATGCAGGGATTGCCTGCCAAATGTGGAAGAAAATCTCTTTTGTCAATTTAATTTATCGGAGAAAGAAGATCAGACGATAACCCTTTGATGCCTCAATGGAGTATATTATTGAGATCAAGAACGTTACAACAATTTTCAACATTGTACCTGGAAGATAAAGGAAATATAACAAAAGGAAGAGAGGAAAATGATCCCACGAATAGTTATCGCCGGCACCCATTCAGGATGCGGAAAAACCACCATCGCAAGCGGGCTCATGGCTGCTCTTATTAAAAGGGGCATGACGGTGCAGCCATTTAAGGTGGGTCCTGACTTTATTGATCCATCCCACCACTCGGCGATCTGCAAGCGCCCCTCCAGAAATCTCGACCCCTATATGATGGGTGAGGAGGGGGTCCTCGAAACCTTCACAAGGGCATCCGAAGGTGCCGATATCGCAGTTATCGAAGGAGTGATGGGACTCTATGACGGGCTCGAGGGTGTCGACTGCGGTAGCACGGCACATGTTGCAAAGATACTACATGCACCTGTCATCCTGACCGTTAATGTAAAAGGGATGTCACGAAGCGCCAATGCAACGGTGCAGGGGTACCGACATTTTGACGAGGAGGTATGTCTGGCCGGCGTGATCTTCAACCAGGTCGGCAGCCCCCGCCACCGACAGATGATTGAATCATCGCTGAAGACCACCGCATTCGGATGGATTCCGTACAAAAGGGACAATTCAGTGGAGAGCCGTCATCTTGGTCTCTGCATGGCCCATGAAACCAATACCATGGCTGCATTCGGGCCGGTGATCGAGGAATATTGTGATATTGATGCCATCCTTGATGCTGCAGCGAAGGGCCGCGACTCCCCGGTTTCTTATGAAGTTTCCAAAGGGACAAACCCGGATGATACGGCTACGATTGCAGTTGCCTTTGATCAGGCATTTTGCTTCTATTACCAGGACAATCTTGATCGACTGCGGGAACAGGGTGCGAATCTAATCTTTTTCAGTCCCTTGCACGATGCTCTTCCCGATGCAGATGCCCTGTACCTCGGCGGAGGATACCCGGAACTATATGCTTCTGAACTGCAAACCGCTCAGGCAACAGATCAGATCCGCGGTGAGGCTCTCAATGGGATGCCCCTCTATGCCGAATGCGGGGGTCTGACCTATCTCACGAGGGATATCACCATCGGCTCCGATACGAAGAAAATGGTAGGTGTTCTTCCTGCGCATACGGTGAAAATGGACCGGTTTCAGGCTCTTGGATACGTGCATGCACATTGCTCCGCAGGAGATGCCCTGCTCCCCCGTGGACTCACCTGGCGGGGGCATGAATTTCATTATACCGGTGTCGAATGCGACAGCGACGCACGGTTCGCGATATCACTCACCCGCGGAAGAGGAATCTGTGACGGCAAAGATGGGATTTATGAAGGAAGAATTCTTGCCGGATATACCCACGCCTATTTCAGCAACCGTTTTGCAGAATCACTGGTAAACGTTGGAAAACGCTATAATAAAGAGAGATAACGACTCAATTCTCATTTCTCCACTGATTGCAGTGAGAAGGTACCGTACTTCCCTCCCCCGCCGGGGTGGAGGGTGATTCTTCCAGACCTGAGGTCTTCGACAGCCCTGGCAACACCGGGATTGACTCCTGCAATCTCTCCAATTGCCAGATCGTTGAGAACAGCAATTTCACACCCAAAACAGGCAATGAATTCGTCATAGAGGACCTGGCATTTCCGGGTTTTCGGTGACGAAGTACCTAGGACTTTCTGGATGATTTCACCCAGAGGAATGGTATGAAGATAGGGGGGACGTGGACTCTTCGGACCGGTGCTCATCTGCTCCGCACGGTCACGTACCCCCACCTTGATCACTCCACCGTCATGTGGACATCGCCATCCGTTCTCCACTGCTTCGGAAAAACGATACTGTTGGTAACAGGTTATACAGGCAGTCCGGTTATATTTCCCTTCTTCCGGATAAAATCCAGCATTAAGGAGAATCTTACCACGGCATACGGACTCGATAACTGCAGAGGGAGTCTCTCTTTTTATATCAATTCTATTGAACTCCCGGCCAATCTTCAGAGGAGAAGGGCTGTGGGCATCAGAGTTTGATATAAAAGGGATATTCATAAGTTCAGGGATGCCTGCCCCATACGATGAATCCGCGGAGAGGCCAAGCTCGAGAAAATCAGGGGTCTCTTCCTGATAGCACTTTTCCAGCGAAGGATATCTCCCGTACATTCCGGTCCACGGGGTAAACGCATGGGCAGGCCCGATCACACCCCCCTCTTCATGTACAATCCGGGCTATACCCCCTCCCGAAAGAGCAACATGTGGTCTGCCTGAAGAATATATTGTCCGGCTATAGGGAGCAAACCGGTGTGATATTGCCTCGGCAATCTCCATTGATTCGGACAGAATAAGGTGATGTACCCTTCCCTCTCCCTGAACCTCCATCGTTGGTACAATGGTAATTCCCTCTTCGTTCTCCAGGTACTCCTCCCATGCCTCCCTCCATACAGGATGGGAGGCGTCTCCCGTGCCGAGAGCTCCTATTCCTTTCCGGATACAGGTTTCAAGAAGAGCGGATGGCGACATCGATTTTGAAACAGCCATCGAAAAAGGGGAATGAAGATGAAGATCCGTGTTGACAATCATGCCGTCTCAGCCGATATAACTGAGTTATTCCTGCGACCGGTTCTCTTCCATATCCCGGATCTTATCGAAAAGCGCCTCCATTTCGGATGCACGCTCCTCGAGTTTCGTTTCATCAACGACAAGACCAATCAGGCGGGAAAGTACCTGAAGAACAGCATGAGCACTTTTCGGATCGACGATATACCCTGAGGTTTCACCCATCAGGCAGATACCCTCAATGCCATATCCGCTTCCAAGGCCAAGCAGAAGACCTGAGGCCCCGACGATTCCGCCTCCGGGTTCATCACGGGTGAACAGAACTCCCTGGGCCTCCACCTCTTCACGGAGGTCAGGATGGTTGACGGCCCCGAGAACGCGAATATCTTCCACGAGGTGCCCCACTCCATATCCACCGAGTGTATACACCCGCTGCACACCAAGTTCCTGGGCGAGCTGTAGATATGCATCAGACAACAGATAATGCCCCTCTGAGGAGTTGCTCTGAAAATCCCCGACAAGAAACAGAAAGGCCCGTCCACCTGTTTCGTACCGGTAAATTTCATTTTTGGCAAGCTCGGTGATCCCCTCCTCATTGATGGTTACCTGTGGAGGAAAGTAAATCGAGGTTATTTCGGCGATCTTCTCTGCACCCAGTTCATCGATCATGTGTTCAGCAACGAGTTTGCCAACCTGACCCACTCCGGGAAGTCCCTCAATAAGGATTTCCCCACCAATATTTTCGTCACGGGCTATCTGGATAGTAATATCATCCATGGAATAATCTCCGGCGGTATGCTCCGTATTTATCCTCAGGCGAAAACCGTGCAGGATGTGCTGTACTGGTTGCTCTTCCACAGGAAGGACAGGAAAAAGAGAGGGTGTACGTCCCGTCATACGGGCATTTTCGGATCTTTCCGGCCATCAATTCTTACCAGAGCGCTGTTTGCGTACAAATTCCCCGGTACCGCCAGCACGTTCAACAACACCGATAGCTGCCTTCGCCACCTTGTCGATCGCCTTTTCGGCAGTTTTATAGTCGTGTGCTGTTACTTTCACCCGGTATTTGGGGGCGCCTACGTACACCAGTTCTATATCAACATCATCGACATTCGGCTGGGCACTTCTCAGGGCCCTGCGAATTACATTGACCCCATCAGGTTTGGTCGACATCAGGATCAGATTTCCCGTGATGGTGACCTTCTGCAATTTGACATTCTCCCCAGCGACCTGAATAAGTGAGTCTACAACTTTTTTATTCAGATTAAGACGTTTTAATGTCCCTTTTTCGTCGGTAAGAATATCTTCGAATACGGGAAATAGTGCCCCATATTCCTGGTAAAAAATACTCTGTAGTTCTGTTTCATCGACACCAGTCGCCTCTGATATGAAGGAAATCCACTTTATGGCTTTCTGCTCGTTTTTCCACTCATGAATTTTTTCTTTGCGCTGGTGATCATTAACATCCTTAAGCGAGAGATCAATATGACCTTTTTTACGATCAACGTGCAGAACCTTGCAGACGACTTTCTGCCCCTCCCGAACGAAATCTCTGATGTGCTTGATCCATCCACGTGCCACCTCGGCAATCGGGATCAGACCTTCGCGGTTGTTGTACTCATCGAGGGTTACAAAAGCAACAAAGTCTTTTACGTTTGTTACCGTGCAGACAACCAGTTCCCCTTCGTCAGGCCATTCTCTCTCTAGCATAACTTCACTACTCACTCAAGTTCAGCGAGTATCTCTGCATTAATTACTGCATTCCCGCCGCTTGGTTCAGCAAGAACTTTCCCACAGACAACACAGTCAACTGTCGTGCTTGCCCGCTGGAAAATAACCTGCTCATTTTCGCAGTCAGGACATTTGACCTGATAGAATTTACTGCGATTTTCCCTGCTCACTCGTACCATTTATTAATCACTCCTTGAATTCGAACTTGCCTGCTTTTACACCGCTGCGAAGGTGCGCCTTCCCACATGTGGTACAGCGGTACCGCACATTGATGCGCTTCGTCGGTTTGTCGCCACCAGGGACCTTGGAAAATTTACCCATAT
>JBFFLM010000016.1:0-10899 GCA_041554835.1 Methanogenium sp. | reverse complement strand
GGTGAGCGTATTGATGGCGGCAAGCTCGCTCGCCTGGTCGCCGGAGGAGAGGTCCGCTATCGCTCCGGTGACCTCTGCATCCTCTTCGGGGGTGTTTGTGCACCCGGCGATGCAGACCACGAGGCAGAGAGCGGCTGCAAGGAAGGCATATCCGCATATTGTTCTATTCATATACCCGAAAGATTGGCCGGGCAGACCAAAAAAGATGACGCGGGATATCCCGCACGGTGGAAAGTCTACCCGAGCCTGCCCAGGTACTCGTACGCCTCAAGCGCCGCCTTCGCACCATCGCCCGCGGCCACGATGATCTGCTTGGCCTTCACCGCGGTCACATCACCGCCCGCAAAAACCCCCTCGACCGAGGTGTGGCAGTTAATATCGACTACGATCTCCCCCTGGTCATTCAGGTCGACAAACCCGTCCAGAAACCCGTTGTTCGGCTCGTGCCCGATGGCAAGGAAGAGCCCCTCCACCGGGAGTGTCTGTTCCTCGCCGGTATTTCGCTCGGTCACCGTGATGCCCTTCAGGAGGGTCTCCCCGGAAAGCCCGGTGACAACATAGTTCTGGAGGATGGTGAGGTTCGTGAGCCCGTCAAGCTGGCTGGTGTAGACCTCGTCCGCCCGTATCTTCGACCGGACGATGAGCGTGACGGACCGTGCAATCGGACTCATCTCGATCACTGTCGTCAGCGCATAGTTCCCGCCGCCGACGATGGCGACATCCTTGTCCCGGAAGAGAGGGCCGTCGCAGGTCGAACAGACGCTCTCGCCCCTCCCTATATACTTCTGCTCATCCGGCAGCCCGAGCCACCGGGGTTTGGCACCCGAGGTGATGATCATCGCCCGGCCGACGAACTCCTGTTCCGAGACCGTCCTTACCGCAAAGGTGCCGTCATCACGCTTTTCAACCGAGGTGACCGAGTCGAGTTCGATGGCAATGCCCTCCTCGCGGACCTTCTCCTCGAAGCGGTCCATCAGTTCTGCCCCGGTCACCAGCCGGAATCCCATATAATTCTCGATGGACCAGGATTCGAGGGCCTGGCCGCCGATGTTCTCGGTCACCACGAGGACCGAGAGCATCTTGCGGGCACAGTACATTGCCGCCGTCAGGCCCGCCGGCCCGCCGCCGATGATCACGACGTCATAGACATCCCTGCGTCCCCCCTCTCCGAAGAGCTCATTGAAGCGCCCGGCATCGAACCCTACAATCACCTCGTCGTCGACGAGGGTCACCGGCACACCGTACTGTCCGGATTTCTCCACCATCTCCGCCGCGGCGGCCGTATCCGTCCCGACATCGACTTCGTCATATTCCACGCCGTTTTTCTGCAAAAACGCCTTCGTGAGGCGGCAGTACTGACAGTTTGCCGTCGTATATATCCTGACCTTTGGCATCCTCTTTCCTCCTCTGCATTCCGGTAGCAAAATCCCATCCCAGGATGGGAGGGGAATTTCCCCTACTCCACCAGGATGAATTTCGGACCCGGCACGCCACATATTGGGCAATGTTCGGGCGGTTCGTTGAGAACAACATTCCCACAGTACGGACAGACAAAGACATCCTTTCCGTCGAGGTCTTTGCCCTCCTTCACTGCGGCAAGGGCCGCCGCATAGATACCTGCATGCACCTTTTCCGCCTTCATCGCATGGGTGAAGATATCGACCGGGGCGGTGACGCCCTCCTCCTGCGCCTCTTTGATGAAGCCGGGGTACATCGCCTCGTACTCCTCGGTCTCACCTGAAACCGCTGCAGAAAGGTTCTCCTCGGTCGTTCCTATCGCCTTCAGGGCAATCAGCAGCCTGCGTGCGTGGATGGCCTCCGCCTCG
The DNA here is from genome assembly GCA_041554835.1 of Methanogenium sp. Classification (GTDB taxonomy): domain Archaea; phylum Halobacteriota; class Methanomicrobia; order Methanomicrobiales; family Methanomicrobiaceae; genus Methanovulcanius. The sequence continues at coordinate 9,073 of JBFFLM010000016.1, read as the reverse complement.
GACGCCGCCCTGAATATCCGTGCCACGAGCGGGTATCCTTCGGTATCCGCCTGCTGTGCAAAATTTGCATACTTCCGGTTCGCCTGCGATTCTCCGGCAAACGCCGCCCATGCATTCTCTTCTGTTGCCATCTTCTGTCAACTCCTCTATAGACCCGTATAGAGGAGGTATCCCTATTAAAGCCTCTGTTTGGATTTTAAGAGAGCACTTTGCCAGCCCTATTCCTTTATCGTCCTGTTTTGCCTACTATCAGATATTCAGGGGGAATTTTAGGTGAGAATAAAACCACTACGCGATTTTCACGATATTGACAAGCCTAGAGAGCGGATCAAATCCGTGGGGGCAGATGCCCTGAAAGAACGTGATCTCATTGCGGCCATCATCGGCCGCGGCGTCCCCGGACATGATGTCAATGCAATTGCGACCGACATATATCACCTCCTGGAAAAGAACGGTGCCAGGGTCACCCATGCCGACCTCATGGAAATCCCCGGTGTGGGAGAGACAAAGGCGGCCCAGATCCTCGCCGCCTTCGAACTTGCCCGCAGGTATCTCGACCGCAATGGAAAAACCATCACCACCCCCCGGGATGTCGCCCTCATGACGAAGGATATCGCCGTGAAAAAACAGGAATACTTCCTCACCTTCAATCTCAACGGTGCCGGGCAGATCATCGAACGCCACGAAATTACCAAGGGCATTCTCAACCACAGCCCGGTCCACCCCAGAGAGGTCTTTGCCCCGGCGCTCATTGAACGGGCCGCCTCCGTAATCCTCGTCCACAACCACCCGTCGGGCAATCCCGAACCCTCCTCAGCAGATATCGAGATCACCCGGATGCTGAAGGACGCGGGCGACCTCCTCGGTATCGCTGTTCTCGACCACATCATTGTGACCAGTGGAGACTATGTCTCGCTGAAGGAACGGGGATTGCTGTAAATAAACCGCAGATGCGCCGGATAAGAGCGAAAATAGTGAGGAGATAAAGGTCCCTTACTTCCTCAGAAAATATCTTCACCACACCCGAGCAGCGGATCGAAGGCGACAATAAACGAGCGCATCATGAAGGTCAGTTCGGGGGCCATGATGACCGTCGCAACATCGCCCCCGCTGGCCTGTTCAAGGATCAGGGATTCCTTCCCGTCGGCAAAGAGCAAAAATCCCGGCTTGGACAAATGATCCGCCCTCACCATATGGCTCTCTTTCATCTTGTTCAGGTACCCCTTCAGCCTCTCACTCGGGACATGCACCTCCACCGGGAGACCCATGCCGCGATCCTCTTCGTTGAGTGAAACGATGGAGACACGAATCCGCTTCTCCGCCTCCTGTATCTCCTTCATGAAGGGGAAGAGGGAAGACGAGTCCATGAAGAAGATGATGATCTCCTTTTTTGCATTCTCTATCATGGACCGGATGCGGCGATTGATGCCCCATTCGCTGTGAATCGACCAGAAGGGAAGTGGATGCCCGGACTCAATTCTCAGCGATTTGAGATGGGCAAGCGACCGGTCCACCTTCTCATTGAGCTGTGTTTTCAGCCCCCCGATGACAACTTCGGGATCCTCTGCCCGGAAGTAGGTCGGCGATCCCTTCTGGACCGTCACATACCCCTTCTCTGCAAGTGTCTTCAGGACCGAGTAGATTCTCCCGTGCGGGACGCCGGAGATCTCGTGCACCTCCCGGGCTGTCCCCATGCCCAGGCCCACAAGTGCGGCATAGGTCTTGGCCTCATACTCGGTAAAACCGAGCATAGTCAGTGATTCAAGAACCTCTTTTTGCATTGCAACTGTGTTAGTTGTAATAGATTTAATATCTTCCCTTCAGAATACGTACCTGCCATAACCGTACAGGAATGCAAATACCATGGAAGTACACAAAGACCTGAAACCAGCGCAGATCATTCAGACATGGCAGATATGGGAAGAATCGGGAATGTCCCCCGAGCCCGCCTGGCTTATTGCCGTCGAGTGCCTTCACCGGCACGGGATGGATGAGCCGGAATCTCCCATGGACCTTGCAGCGCTTTCCACCACCTTCCGGGAGATCGTTCTTGTGGCAGCATCTCTGCCCGGATTCTGCGTCATGAACCGGCACCGGATGCTCACATACGCACGTCTCTGTGGGATAGACGTGACCGGACGATCCGACTACGACATTGCTCTCCGGATCACAGGCACTTTTCTAAGCGATTATGGCGTTCAACTCTCCGATATCCATCACCTGAACCCAGCCGTTCCCATTGAGGCCCATGGAATTCTTCAATCATCGAACCGTTACGGCGGGCCTTGCGAACAAGACACCAACCCATCAGAAATCACATCATAACAAAACACCCGACAGGGCCAGAACTGACAGGAATGCCCGGAAACCATTTCCATCACATCGGAGCCGGGCCATAATCCCGGCACCAGACCATCCCTCCGCAACCTCCACACCAGGCAGGGATGAGGCCGCCGGGCAGATATTCCGATCCGGATGACGGGGGACGGCCCAGCACCATACCCTCCTCCCCCGCCACCATGAAGCATCACAATCTTCTCAATCGCGTTATTTTTCCATCGCGCTTTTTATCAGCGTGCACATCTCGTACGATTTTGTATAGGCATCCCGCATCACCTCAGGCCTTGTGGTGATGTCGATGATCTCGTCCATGTTGTTCTGCAGCACCTCACCCCAGTATTTTATGTCGAGGATATCACAGAAGCACTGGACGGTCGTCCTTAGCCCGTCGAAGTCATGGTCGATATCCATTCCCCCAATCGAGATCAGGAGAGCCCGGCGGTGCTTCATCTTCGCTTGGTCCGGAAGCGGCTCCTTCCGGAAGTACTTTGCCATAAAATAGACCTGAAACCGATCCATGAACGATTTTAGTGCCCCGGGAACGCCCATCGTCATCACCGGCGTTGCGATGATCATACCGTCGACTCCCTTAAACTTCTCCAGGTAGGGCGTGACATCGTCCTGGAGCCCGCAGGCCTCATGGTCCTGACAGTAGAGAATTTCCATGCAGGGTTTGAATTTCATGTGGGGGACGTCGACGACCTCCACCTCACACCCGGCATCCTGTGCTCCCCTGACCGCCTCGGCCAGGAGTTTGCCGGTATTTCCCTTCGGGCGGGGGCTGCCCATGAGCGCGATGATCTGCGGTGCCATGTGAGGGTATTTGCAGATGACATAATTATAGGTATACCCTATTTGCCCGCATCGCCCTGCATTCGTACCCTTCCCCCACAGGGGATTGGAGAACGCCGTAATCCCCCGTGACCAAACAAATATATAGGTATCTTTGTAATTAGGGGATTGAGGAATCGACTATGACAGAAAGCCCCAAGAGAGTGAAAGCCGGCGAGAAGGTGGGTCCCGGCAAGTACGTATGCGTTGACTGTGGCCTGGAATTTGCCGTCGACGAGGCAGACAAGGATCTCAGACCGTGCCCGTCATGTGCCTGCGAGATGTATGATTGCTTCCCTATGACGCACATCCGGGAGGATGTCAAGACACCAGAAGACGCACGGCACCCGCCAAAGCGCTGACCTGACTGAAGGCATGCCCCCCCGAAGAGGGGGAGGCAGGAACACAAATTCGAAGAGAGGTGGAATGTATGGTAAATGTTTCAGAAGAAGGACAGGTTTACGAATGTGAGATCTGCGGCAATGTGGTGAAGGTAGTAACCGTCGGCGGTGGCGAACTCGTCTGCTGCGGTGAACCAATGTCACTCCAGGAGTAGGAAGATGGATAAAAAACTCAGGGAACTGGAGGAAGATATCGGTAAAGTGCCGATGATCCTCCAGAAATGGGCCAAAGAAGACCCCGAGATGGAGAAATTCGTCCTTGCCCTCGACAAGGGAGTCTGGGGCGACGGGGCACTTTCCAAACAGACAAAAAAGATCATCGCCATCTGTGTGGCGGCTGCCCTACGCGACCGACACGCCGTTCGTGCGCAGGCAGCAGGTGCATCCGCCCTTGGCGTCAACTATGACGAGGTCGAAGAGGCACTTCGGGTCACCTTCCTCCTCGCAGGAATGCCGGCCTATACGTACGGTAGGACCGCAATCGACGACTTCATGAAATAATCACCTCCTCCACCTTTCGGGGAGGAGATGATGTGATTTTTCGATGATCTGCACTGCAAGAGCAAAGCCTCGGGCTCTGCCCCTCGCAGCAGGGAGAAAGCCGGCCTTTCCAGGCCGCAGATGCGGTACAATCCGCAGAACGCCATAATGCCAACTCCATGAGGTAAGCACAATGTGCGAAGATGAAGAAGTCTATGACGAATATTGCTGCGGCGGGGTATCTCTCCCCGTCCTGGGAGAGGAGGCGCCCCTCTTTGAGGCACTCACCACCCACGGGCCGAAAAAACTGGAGGATTACCGTGGACAGTGGGTCGTCCTCTTCTCTCATCCTGCAGACTTTACCCCGGTCTGCACGACGGAATTCATGGCCCTTGCGGGGGCCTTTGATGAACTGAAATCACTGAATGCACAGCTGATCGGCCTCTCCATCGACTCGGTCCATTCCCATATTGCATGGGTCCGAAACATCGAGGAAAAGTTCGGGGTGAATATACCGTTTCCGGTGATCGCCGATCTCGATATGAACGTGGCGCAGATGTATGGGATGATCCATCCGGGCCAGAGCTCGACCGCGGCCGTCCGGGCGGTCTTTTTCATCGATCCCGAAGGGATTCTGCGGGCAATGATCTACTATCCGCTCACGAACGGCCGGTACATACCGGAGATCGTCCGGCTGGTCCGTGCCCTCCAGATGACCGACGAAAAGGGGGTCGCGACCCCGGCCAACTGGCAGCCGGGGGACAAGGTCGTCGTACCCGCACCGGCCACCCAGGAGGCAGCAGAAAAACGTCTCGGAGAAGGGTTTGAGTGCAAGGACTGGTACCTCTGTTTCAGGGAGCCCTGAGGTCCGGACTCCCCTTTTTTCAATGTCTGCCGTACTTCCGGCACAACCATTTTGATGCGACATATGTCGTGGCCTTTATCGTATAGTGGAGCCAATCACCTCATTGATGCGGGGAGCATGGCACCGTTAACGAATGATTTCAGTGCGCTAAAGAACGCATGGCTGAAGACCAAGGAGCATCAATTACTCCGCCTTCTCGAGGAGGAGTACGCCTTTGACCGTCCGGTCTGCCGGTCGCTTGTACATCTGATGCACGAATTTGCCGAGGAATACTACGGGTGGCAGCGGGGCGACCAGCAGATCATCTATGAGGCGGTTGACCTTCGGGAACCCTCCGGCAAACCAATGGACGATCTCACAACGGTGCCGGTAAAACTCACAGTCTCCCATCCCGATGATGCACACGTCCTGCGAAAAGAGGGGCTCAGCGGCCTCCGCCGGTACAAACTCCTCCGGCTTGCAAACGAGGCGTATGATCAGGGGGGACTCCTTATACAGGCGGACCTCGCCCTCCTCCTGACCACCTCCCTGCGGACTATCCAGCGGGATGTAAAGGAGATGCGCCATGCAGGCATCTTCGTCCCGACCCGCGGATGGGTGCAGGAGTCTGGGCATATGCCGGCCCTCTACACCCGCTGCGTCCACCACTATCTTGACGGCGATACGCCCACAGGGGTCGCAAAAAAGACAGGAATCTCCGAACAGATCGTGCAAAAGGCATACCGGCTCTTTGCAGACACCGTCGTCCTTTATGTACGCGGCTACAACGCCGACCAGATCATTGAGATCACCGGCCTTCCACCACGGGTCGCCGGCGAGTTCCTGCTCCTGTACGAGACCACCGGCCGGAGGGCAGGCAGCCGCCTCGACGATCTCTTCTCCACATATACCCCCGGCATCTCCCAGCGCCCTGTCCGCCTTGAGCGCGCAACCATACGACATATGCCATAAAGAAAACGGAAGCGGCACACCCCGTCCAGTCATTGAAGCCTGTATTGTATCGTATACTGACCAATTGGTATAAATCATTGATATTTTTGTATTTTTAGGATTCTCCGCCATATATTCGGATAACATCATTCGTATTGTTACGAACATTCAGGGAACCATTATATACAGGATAAGACAAGTATAGGATGACAAATGTCGTGTCACTCCCACCTCCGGCATAATACCGGCACACCAGATGGGAGATGAATGCGGGAAACGTCCCCGTGAACCACACCGGACATCCGGCACAGGACCCGCCTTAGCGGGAAAAGATGGTGAGGCTGTGCCCCCCGGAAGCAGGATGGATTGGAAGGGCATTCACTATGCACATTCCAATGCACGATTGCTTATCAAACCGAGGGCCTTCGTTGAAATTAATCATAAATTGGCCCATAGAGACCATAAATGGCAATTTATGATGAATTCAATGCTGACGGTAACCCCGCCGTAAAGCGCGAATTTGCAGAAAAGCTTAAGTGATATACCACTGTAAGAAACATTACAATACAGTGAACGGCCACCATCGCGACCCGCATGGACGCGAGGCCAGTGTATCACAGAGCTGACCGACGACGACACGAACACCCAACCAGTGTATCGGAGTGATGTACCATGGCAGCAATTACCAACGCAAACGAAGTATTGGCAGCGATTAACCAGACAGCTGGGAAGGACACGAAACTTCCGAGCTCGGCAAAGTCCGTCCTTGACATTCTCGAGGACCACGAGCCGAGAACCTTCTCGGACATTTCGGACCGCGTGAACTGGGCCCCCCGCACGGTGAGAAATGCACTGCGCAGGCTCATCGACGAGGGACTGGTCGTCAGGAAATTTAATTTCCAGGACGCACGCCAGGTCTTCTACATGCGGGCATAATCGTTGCGGAGAGATACTCTCCGCCCGGAAGCCTGCAGGTAGTGCCCTCCCCAATCCCCCTTAACAGTAACAGACTCCCGGGATATGATGAACTCCCCCCCGATGTTCCACGCCCGAAACGGGCCCCGGGAAGTGTCTCACCTCTTTTCTCATCCACATTTAACAACTGCTTTCCAATGATCCGGCCTTTCGTCCAGCCCCGCCATACCCATTCTTGCTCATCAGGTATCCGGCCGCATACCACCGGCATCACAGAACACCTTGGAAACCCTAAAGTAGCATTCCCGCAAACCCTCCGCCAATGGGTGTAAAGGTGCTCGCCTTCGCGACCAGCCCGCGCCGGCATGGGAACTCGGAGGACCTCCTCGACTTCCTCCTCGAAGGAATGAAGGAGGCAGGCAATGTTGTCATTGAAAAATATGCACTTGATGAGATCGAGATCCGCCCCTGTCGTGGATGCAATGCCTGTGAAAAACTGAACCGATGCATCATCGAGGACGATGATCTTCACTGGGTTCTTAATAAGATTATTGAGGCTGATATCGTCGTAATGGCCTCGCCGGTGTACTGCATGGGCCTCTGCGCCCAGGCAAAAGCCCTCGTCGACCGGATGCAGGTCTTACGATCCAGGAAATACGTCCTCAGACTGCCGGTGGTACCCCCCGAACGCCAGGGCAAACGTCTGGGCGTCTTCCTTGCAACGGCCGGCCAGGACTGGGATTATGTCTTCGACGCCCTGATCCCGTCGGTGAAATGCTTCTTTCATGTGATGGAGATCAAAAACAAGGACATCTCGTATCTGATGATCAACAATGTCGACCACAAGGGAGAGCTCCAGACCCATCCGACAGCACCCGGGGAGGCACGCGAGCTGGGCAGGAACGTCATACAGGAGATTAAAAAACGCCTTGAACCGGAAGATTAGGGAGAGAAGAAATGACAATAACAGTACTCGGCATATCAGGCAGCCCGCACCGCAGGGGCAATACGGAACAGCTGCTCGACAGTTTCCTCGCAGGAGCGGAGGAGGCAGGGGCGACGGTGGAGAAGGTTGTCATCAGCACGCTCACCTACCGCTCCTGTCAGGGATGCAACGCCTGCCACAAGACCGGCGTCTGCGTCATCGACGACGACTTCATCCCCCTCCTGACGGAAAAGGTCCCGGGGGCGGACATCGTCGCCCTCGCCTCCCCCATCTATTCGATGTCCATCACCTCCGAGCTCAAGTCCTTCATTGACCGTGCCCACACCATCTGGGCACTGAAAGAGAAGCTGAAAAAGGTCACTTATAATAGGGAACACCAGGCATCCCATCTCGGGTACTTCATCGGCACGGCGGGAATGGACCGGACAGACATCTTTGACTACGCAAAACCGGTAATAACCGCATTCTTCAACGGCTACGGATTCTCCTACCCGGAGGATCAGAACATCACCGCCGAAGGGATGGACCGCCACGGAGGGATCCGGGGCCACCCGACCGCACTCGCCAGTGCCTTTAAGGCGGGAAAGGTTGCGGTCGAACGGCTGAAGAAGAAGGAATAGACCCGCCATCACTACACATACTCCCACCGGGAACACCGCCCCCTGAGGTCATAACGGGACCACTGCAGAGCACAATTACCGGACAAAGGAATATATGGCCCGCATTGTTCATTTTCTCCCTTCTAACAATATTTTCCCCGGCCATTTATCAGGGATGTCAGAGAAAGAACCCCGCGCATATGATCCCCCCCTCCCATCGCAGACACTTTTATTATATATGTTTTTTTATTGCTGCGGATAATACTTATATGCCTAAATGAGGAATTTTTGAAAAATGGGGAAGAATGGCGCGATTTTTGCATGCATTGCCTATCTTTTCCGATAGGCAAATATGCAATACTGTTATATATCAATCTTAAGTAAATCATACATCATGAATGGATCTTTCAGGCGTGTAGTGGGGGCACTCCTAGTCTTCCTCCTGATCGCTGTCGCAGGTGCGGCGGCGCTCACGGAAGACGAGATCTCTGTAGCCCCCGATACCGCAATAATCACTGCCGGGGATGGAGGGACACTTATTACGGTGTCCGTTGAGAACACATCGGTCACCATCGACCGTGTCACCTTTAGCTACCTCGGTGCGGCAGAGGACCCGTCCGGAGTCCTGAGCGCGTCGACGGTGACCGCAGACCCGTACCAGACAAAGTTTACGTCCACCCTCGCCGGTGACGCAGACATCGGGGCCACCATCACCTACCTCGACGGCGGTGTACTCCGGTCAGCAGAGACGACCTGTCGTATACGG
>JBFFLM010000015.1:0-11367 GCA_041554835.1 Methanogenium sp. | reverse complement strand
GGGAACCAGTACGATGGACTGGGGCGTGGAGCAGTGCTGCACGGATGAAGTCCCGGACATCATCTATGATCGCGGGGCGGTGGGAAAAGAGCCGATGATACGCATTTTTGGTGAAGATCCGGGAGTCGTCGTTCATAATATTCTTATGCTCTCACAGCGCATTAGTGATACCAACTAATAAGGGAAGACAAAATGGGAATCAAACCAACGTATATCAAAGCACTCAGCCAGGAGCTTCTGGCAAAGCACGGTAAGCGGTTTACGAACGACTTCGATGAGAACAAGAGGGTTGTCTCAGAGGTTGCTGTTATCGAGAGCAAGCGCGTCAGGAACCGTGTTGCCGGCAGCGTCACGCGAAAGGTAAATAGGAGAAAGAATATATAATATCCTCATGTTTGAGGGTGTTTTTCCGGCACTAATTACTCCTTTTAATGAAACGCCTGATCGGGGGTTGAACCTCGAAGGCCTTCGTGCAAATATTGAGTTTCTTATTGCAAACGGGGTTCATGGCGTTGTTCCCTGTGGTTCAACCGGTGAGTCGGCTACTCTGACGTTTGAGGAGCACGAAATTGTCATCGGTGCAACGATTGATGCGGTGGGTGGCAGGGTACCGGTGATTGCCGGTACGGGGTCCAACAACACTGCCGAAGCACTGCGCTTCACCCGGTCGGCATATGACCAGGGTGCGGACGGTGTGCTCGTTCTCTCTCCCTATTACAATAAACCCAACCGTTCGGGACTCATCAAGCACTACACGAAGCTTGCCGACATCGGCGTGCCGGTCATCGTGTATAATGTGCCGTCACGGACAGGGCAGAACCTGACCCCGGACATCATCTGTGAACTGGCAGAGCATCCCAATATCGTCGGGGTAAAGGAAGCGAGCGGGGACATCACCCAGATATCCCGGATCATTGAAGGGACGCGTGATCAGGACTTTGCCGTTCTTTCCGGTGATGATGCAATGACCCTGCCGGTTCTTGCCCTTGGAGGTTCCGGCGTCATCGCGGTGACCGCAAACATTCAGCCGGCGAAGATGGTGGCGATGGTCGAGGCGTTCTGGCGGGGAGACCTGGACGCCGCACGGGCCATACACTATGGTCTTGGCCCCCTGTTCAGGGCACTCTTCATCGATACCAATCCGATCCCCATCAAAAAGGCGGTCGGTCTCTGCGGTATGGCTGCGGGGCCGGTGCGTCTGCCGCTGGACGACCTTGATGAGGAGAAGACGGCGCTTCTGAAGGAGGTGCTGGACCACTATGACTAGGGTGGTTATCTGCGGGGCCCTCGGCCGCATGGGGACGACCATTGCCGGTCTTCTGCAGGATGCAGAAGGGCTGGAATTTGTCGGTGGCGTCGATATAAAGGCTGGCGAGCTCTTTGGAAAGCCGGTCGTCCCCGCCGGGGAGATTGACGCATTTCTTGAACGAATGGAGCCGGATGTGATGGTTGATTTCACCATTGCCGCTGCAGCAGTGGGAAATATCCGTGCGGGCGCCCGTCACGGGGTCGCCCTTGTCATCGGGACGACCGGGTTTTCCGGGGAACAGATGGATGAAATTAACGGATATATCCAAGGGGCTGTTCCGGCAGTAATATCCAGTAATTACAGCGTTGGAATGAACATCTTCTGGAAACTTGTTCGTGAAGCCGCACAGCGACTTGCCGACTACGATATCGAGGTCATCGAGGCTCACCACCGGTACAAAAAAGATGCCCCGTCAGGGACCGCCAGGACAATCCTGGGAATTATTGAGGATGAAGTCGGGCCTCGGGAAAAACTCTATGGCAGGGAAGGCATGACGGAGCGAACGAATGAGATTGGTGTTCATGTCGTCCGTGGCGGGGATATCGTCGGCGATCACACCGTTCTCTTCGCGGCCAACAATGAGACGATTGAACTCTCCCACCGCGCCTACGACCGTGCTGTATTTGCCCACGGCGTCGTTCGTGCCGCACGTTACATAACGGGCAAAGCGCCGGGGATATATTCAATGGACGATGTTCTCTCCCTGTGATCCGGTTGAACCAATCGAAACCTATTTTTTTCCATTGCCCTAATCAAATTAGAGAGGTTACAAATGGTAGCTGTTGTAGATAAAGACAAATGTACCGGGTGCGAAACGTGTGTCGACATATGCCCCGCCGCAGCAATTGAGATGGATGATGGCATTGCAGTCGTCGATGCCGATCTTTGTGTCGACTGTGAATCGTGTGTCGACGAGTGTCCGGCTGAAGCCATCCGGATGGAATAAACCAAATCTTTTATAATCCCTTTCGAGGTAATAGAAAGCATCTATGATCAATGTAGGTGTGCTCGGAGCTACGGGTGCAGTTGGGCAACGCTTTGTACAGCTTCTTGCCGGTCATCCGTGGTTCAATCTTACCACGCTGACCGCCTCGGAGCGGAGTGCGGGAAAGAAGTATAAAGATGTCGTCAACTGGCGTCTGGATGTGCCTTTTCCCGATGAGACAGGAGAACTCGTCGTCCGCCCGACAACGGTGGAGAGCGTAAAAGGCCTGGATATTGTTTTTTCGGCCCTCCCTGCAACCATTGCAGGAGAGATCGAGATTGCAATAGCCGACGCCGGGGTAGGGGTCTGTTCAAATGCCTCATCGCACCGCATGGACCCGGATGTTCCTCTGGTTATTCCTGAAGTGAATCATGATCACCTCGGGCTGATCGATGTCCAGAGAGACGCGGGGAGAGACGGGTTCATCGTTGCAAATCCGAACTGCTCCACCATCGTCCTGTGCATGTCACTGGAACCGATGCGAAGTCTTGGATTCAGTGATGTCAAAGTGGCGACCATGCAGGCGATATCCGGAGCGGGCTTTGAAGGCATTGCGGCAATGTCGATTTACGAGAATGTCGTTCCGTTCATCGGATCTGAAGAAGAAAAGATGGAGCGTGAGCCACTGAAGATCATGGGTTCGTTTGATGGTGCCGAGGTAATTCCGGCATCCTTCACAGTCAGTGCAAGCTGTCATCGTGTTCCGGTCATTGACGGCCACACCATGGCAATCTGGATGGAGAGCGCAGCATCGGTTGAGGAGGCCGTCAGGGCCTTTTCTACCTACAAGGCGCCCTTTTCCGGACTGCCGCACCAGCCTGCACATTCGGTCCTCTATCTGGAGTCTGAGAACCGCCCGCAGCCACGGCTTGACAGAAACCGTGGTGACGGTATGACCGTTTCGGTCGGCAGGGTCCGTGAGGGTCTTCGCTACATCGCGATGGGACATAACACCATTCGCGGTGCAGCCGGAGCGTCTGTGTTGAATGCCGAATTAATTGCATCGAAGAAGTATCTATGAAGAGGTGAACCAATGATTAAAGACAACACAGTTTTCGTCGGCAACAAGCCAGTAATGAACTATGTTCTTGCAGTTGTCACCCAGTTCAACAATGGCGCGGAAGAGGTTTCGATTAAAGCGAGGGGAAAAGCGATTTCCCGTGCAGTAGATACCGCTGAGATTGCTCTCAACAGGTTCCTGGAGGACGTTGCAAAAAAGGAGATCATTACCTCAACGGAGATCATTGATACCGAAAGCGGTCAGACCAATGTCTCCAGTATTGAAATTCTCCTCATGCACAACAACCTGTAACACGTGGTATTGCCGGGGATTTGTTTGGGGGCAAATCCTATGGCATGACCATAAAGGATTTATTTTTTTTCATTGAATTACTACTATGAAATACGGGGCTGTTTTTGCTGTAGTACTCATACTCAGTGCATTGGCACTGCCCGCAGTGGCGGCTCCACCAAACCAGTACAGTTATATTACGGTCAGTGCTGTCACCATCAATCTCGAGGACGAGCAGGCCTTCGTTACCATGGAGTATGAGATTGACAGCGGCATTGTCTTCCTGGTGCATCTGCTCGGGACGTCGGATCTCAAGAAAAAACTCCTTGTTATATCCGGCTTTGAAGGTGCAAAATTCCAGAAGCTTGACATGAGTCATGCGGTTCTCATTGTGCCGTCAGCCTCGCAGAATTACGGGGAAGGGACATACTGGTTCCCTGAACATACCTTTGGCATCGAAGTGCCGGAAATATCCATCATCTCTTCCCAGATGGACCGGACCTACAATCATACGTCTCTACTCCCCGGAATGGGCTATTTTGGGTCGATAGAGTAACTTTTTTTTTAAAAAAACGGTGAGTTCGTCTGTTGTGGTTTCCGGCCTTCTCCTGATATCCCTGACAAAGATGTGCCGGGACTGGTTGCGGGCGCATATGCAGGAAAGGAGCCGGACGTCGTCGGCAACCGGTTTGTAGGAGAATGGATGCCGGTCTTGTGGCCGGGACGAATTGTGTGCGGCCCTTTGGGGGCACCAATAAATAATGGGGGATTAGCCCTTCGTACGCAGTCCCTTCTTTTTCTTCTCGCTCTTTGGCTGGATTGCGTACTTCTCCATCTTCCCGATGGCCTTCTGGACATACATCCCGAAGAACGCGATCACGAGCGCTATCCCGGTTGAAAGCATCAGAATACGGACACCGTCGAGACCGGCGATGGGAAAGTCAAAGGTTCCCTGTAGTGAGATGACGTAGACCGAGGCGCCGTAGGCAATCACGGCAAGGGCGGTAAGATAAAAGGGAATGACCACAATTCTTGCCAGGATGTGGGGGTCATTCTGGGCCACGTCGATGATCTTTCCGGCAAAGGCGACGATGACCGCTAAGGTCAGGTAAGCCGTGGCCCCGTAGATAAAGGAGGATACCTGGAAGAAGAGTCCTGCATCGGATGTGTACCACTCCAGAAAGCTTGCAAGGCCCATGATGATGCCCAAGATGCCGAGGAAGATGGCGCCGATATAGCAGAAGAAGGAAAATCTTCCGCCGACAAAGGACTCCTGGAGTGCCCGGAAGGTGTAATTGAGATATTCGTCCAGCCCAAGGCCCTTGAAAAGGAGGTAAATCCCGAGGACGCCTACTACGATGAAAATCGCAAGCTGGGGGTTGCCCAGGAGACTGCCGATGGCGTAGAGGAGCATCGCAAGGCCGATGGGGATGAGGATCGAGCGTGCATATTTCGGGTCCTCAAAGATCTTTTTTATGATGTAATAGGTGCCCTCGAGGTTTGGTATCTGTTTGACGATCACCCGCTGCACGCTGCTTACCGCGATCTTTGACTGGATAACCGGCAGGATGTATTCATCCTCCGCCCCGTCCGTTACCAGGATGCACTCGCCTGCTTCCAGGTCCCAGACCACTTTGCGCAGGTCTTCGGCGATCTTTCGGTCGCCCTCGATCGAGTTGTAGTGGTCGCCTGCAAGGACGGCAATCCGTACATCCTCTCCGCGGGCTTTCAGCTCATCATAGGTTTTGATTGCCTGAAAAATAGCATTCACGTCAGAGTCTTCGGGATCCACGAGACCCAGTCTGTTTGCGGTGTCCAGGCAGGCCTCCCTGCCGATGACGGGGCTCTGAACGCCTGCCTTGAAGCCGATATCATTGTCCCGGTCGACACTCAGGATCAAAGTCCGCTCTGACGACATTATCATAGAAATCTATTCGATTCTATAAATATTTGCTGAAAATGGAAAAAATGAGTTTATATGAGTTTTGCACGCTGCAGGAGGAGGATATCGTCGGTGGTAAGTTTCTCTCCGGCCCTGAACTGCTGGAAAACTTCCTCGGCTTCCTTCCTGACGGCCTTCTGTTCTTTGTTGACCTTTGTCTTCTTGCCCTTCTTCCGAAGTCCGCCGATCACCTTGTCGTAGTCACGAAGCTCTTTCTGGCAGGCGATGAACTGGTTGTGTTCCGCGTCTGCGGCTTCCTGTGCCTCGACAAATTTCCGGTGTCCCTCGTCAGCTGCTTCCCGTGACTTGTCTGCCTTCCGGTAGCATTCGACCATGAGATCATGGTGCTTCTGTGCGAGTTCGGCCATCTCAGTGACCTTTCCGTGAAGGTCGGATGCAGCCCTGCGGAATTCACGTGCTTCCTGGAGTTTGGTGTGGACTTCCTTGTTCTGTTCCAGCTCTTCTTCCTGTTCTTTGATCTGGATTCTTAGCTGTTTGATCTTCTCGATGAGTTCCCGCTCTTTCTCCGTGTTCATTACACGGGTCTGCTGGTCCATCTCGAGCTTTTCGATCTGTTTCTGGAGTTCCTTGATGCCACGGGCGTTGTTGATTGCTCCGTGTTCCTTTTTAAAAGCGTCAATTTCCTCAAAGAGCACGTTTGCCTTTTCATTGAGGTCATTGCGTTCATCCTTCAGGCGCTGAACTTCGGCATTGGACTGGTCCCGGAGATCTTTGTTTTTCTGGGCTTCGTCAACAAACTCCCGGGTCTGCCCATTGAGCTGGTTTCTCTCGCGTGCAAAGGTGCTTGCAAGAGCATTAAGCTCATTTCTTTTGTTTTTATGCTGTTCAGAATCCGTGAGGATCTTTTTTCGTTTGTCGATCAATTCGTTCAACATGCTTTACCAATCCTATAATGGATAGGAATCCTTTCATGCGGATGTACAGGAATACAGTGGGCGGGGGGAGTACGTGAAATAACCAAAGCAGAAGAGTTCTGTCCAGACCCGGCGAGTCCGAATGTGTTCGTCATGCTGTTCGTAATGTTCAACCCCTGTACTGCAGGCTCCTCCTGGGTGCCTACCTGTAGATCGCAAAGATTCCACAGTAATTTCTATAATATTGCTATTTTGCTGGCAATAAGTGTTTCGAACAAAAGGGAGGGCGATAGTTGGAATTGAATGGCCGGTGGCTCCGGCCGCCCCTGAAAAATATTGGGGGGATTTTTCCGCGTATTTGCGGGGACATCGGGGGGGATTTTGTGCTTCAGGGGATTTTGGCGAATGATTTTTTGTATTGACGATGGATTGAGACGGTGGGTGAGTTACCTGATGAAATCGATCAGGCCGCCGCTGGTCTGTTCCTGTGCGTACTGGCGGCCGGAACTCCTCATGGCGTTGTGGCCATAGGTGTGGCCGGACGGGCGGGATGCCGGTGCGGCAGAGGAGACTTCATATCTCTGGCCAAGGATCTGAGCGCTTTTTACGCCTGTCATGATTGCCATGACGCGTACCTTGCCCTCGAATTCCTTGTTTACCCGTGCACCCCAGATGACGTCTGCATGGGCATCGAGTTCATAGGTGAGCGAGCTTGCAATCTCTTCTGCCTCAAGCAGCGTAAGGTCACTTCCTCCGGTGATGTGGATGAGACTGCCGGTTGCACCCCGATAGTCGATGTCGAGGAGGGGGTGGTTCAGACATTCGTGGACGACATTTTCTGCCTTGTTCTGCTGTTTGCTCTCTCCGACGAGCATCACTGCAACGCCGCCCTTGCTCATGATGGCACGGACGTCTGCGTAGTCGATGTTGATGAGTGAGGGCTCGGTGATGGTCTCCGAAATGCCTTTGACCGTCTCGGCAATGAGCTGGTCCATGACAGAGAATGCCTGGCCGAGGGGCAGGTTGGGCACGAAGTTCATCAGGCGGTTGTTGTCGAGCACGATGACGGAATCGGCTGCGTTGGCGAGGGCTTCGAGGCCTTCTTCGGCCCTGAGGAGCCGGGCTTTTTCAACCTGGAACGGATAGCTGACCATTCCAACGACGATGGCGCCCTGTTCCTTTGCGATCTGGGCAACGACGGGTGCGACCCCGGTTCCCGTGCCGCCGCCCATGCCGGCAGTGACGAAGACGAGATCTGCGTCAGCGAGGAGTCCCTCGATGGTGGTCCGTGCCATCTCTGCTGCACGCTTGCCGACATCGGGGAATCCGCCTGCACCAAGTCCCTTTGTCAGGGATTTGCCGACGAGGACACGCTTGTCTGCCTGGATCATCTCGAGGTGCTGCTTGTCGGTATTGACTGCGATGGTCTCGGCACCGTTCACCTTCATGTGGTAGAGACGGTTGATCGTGTTGTTGCCGGCGCCTCCGCACCCGACAATGACAATACGTGGCTGTCCGACGAAATCATCGTCGCCGATTACATCCTTCTGCATCTGACGTTCCTGTTCAGAATGCCTTAAAGCTTCATTGATAATGGTCTGCATCCAAATCCTCCTAAGGGTGGTAAATTTCTTCGTAATTTCGGGGTACGGGATAAGAGTGGCAGTCAATGGACTGCAATAACTCGGAAACGTCTTGTAACCCTCTGATGATCACATCTTCCCAGTAGGGGCCATTGTAGTCTTCATACAACGACGAATTCATACTTTCACTCCTAAACCTCGAACGAGATTTGCTCGCTGTCTTTCTGTACGCGTTCGCTGTGTTTCTCAATGAGTTCCCTGACTGCGTGCCTCACCGCTTCTGACACTGTGGGGTATTCCCCGGCTTCCACGAATTTCTCGAGCATCGCGACCTGCTGGGAGGGTAACCGGATAGTAATACGTTCCATCATGCGAATCACTGCGTCTGACATATGACAGCTAATCGTCATTCAATTGTCGGACAAAGAGCACCTCTCTGACAGACTTCTCTTCAGACAAATAAATGATATCATACGACATTATATATACTTTGCGAATCGGTCCCGCGGCTCTATGAAAATTGTTTTAACGACGTATATTCAATTAAAATTAGAATCAGGGAGAAATCATGAGAATTTCAGATATCAGGAGAGCCGATCACGGGGGAATGGGTCATATCCGGTCAGGATATACGACGTCCGGACTTCTGGACTTCAGTCAGAATTTGAACCCTTTTCCGCCTTCTTTTCCCTGGAATCCTGACAAATCTCTGGTTTCTTTCTATCCTGATGACGGCTACCCCAGGCTGAAGGAGGAGATTGCGCGCATTGAGGGGTGCTCACCTGATATGGTATGTCTGGGAAACGGCTCTGTCGAAATCATGCGGACTTTTTGTCATACGGTGATGTCACCCGGTGAAAAAGCAGCCGTATTTCCGCCTACATTCAGTGAATATGCCCTCTCCGTCAGAATTGCAGGGGGCATTCCCGCCGCTGAACGCGAGGGTGCGGTGGCTGAATTCCTCTGCAACCCGAACAATCCGACAGGGTTACTCCGGGAGAGGGATGCCGTCCTCGATCTGATTTCCTTATCGGAAGAGGAGGGGAGAATCCTGTTTGTGGACGAGGCGTTCATCGATCTCTCGGACCCCGCCCAGAGTGTGATTGATATCCGTTCGCCCTCCCTCTTTGTCCTTCGCTCGCTGACTAAGGCCTATGCGGTCCCGGGGCTGAGGTTCGGGTACGGGGTAGGCGACCCCGTCCTCGTGCAGGCAATGGAAGTGGTACGCCCTCCCTGGACCGTGAATGCCTTTGCCGAAGCATATGCCATCGAGGCCCTTGCCAACCGGCACCAGCTCGCAGCTTCAAGAGATGCCATCAGGATGGAGAGGGAATGGATGACGCAGCAGTTTGACGCACTCGGTATCTTTCATGAACCATCATCGGTGAATTATCTCCTCCTCTCGACCGGTGAGACTCCTGCCGCAGACGTCAAGGGCCGTCTGCTGACGGAGGGGATCCTGGTCAGGGACTGTACATCGTTTGGCCTTCCCCGGGCCATACGGGTGGCCGTCCGGAGGCATGAAGAGAATGAGCGCCTTGTGGAGGTGCTTGACCGTTGCATGCACTGATCGTTGCCGGGGGCGCCGGCTCACGGCTTGGCATGGGGGAAAAACCCCTTGTTCGTCTCTGTGGCAGGCCCCTGCTCTCACATGTGACGGATGCGTTTGATCATCTTGGGGCGGAGATCACGGTCATTACCTCAAGCCGGGTGCCCTATACGGCGAACTGGTGCAGGGCTGCGGGGATTCCTTTCTTCCGGGGCAGCGGGGACGGGTATGTCGAGGACATTCTCGAGTGTGCCGGATGCCTTGAGCTGGATGAGCCGTTCTTTACCTGTGTCGCTGATCTTCCGGGTATTTCCGGGCAGATCCTAAAGAGGGTCGAAGAATCCTACCGGGAGTCCTGCAGAACCGCATGTTCGGTGTGGGTCCCGTCTGCAGCATTTGAACGGATGGGTACACGCCCCGGGTACAGTTTGGAGATTGCGGGGGTCCCGGTGACCCCTTCCGGGCTGAACATCCTCCATGGTGCACACCTGGGCGAAGAACAGGATGAACTGCAGCTCATCATCGATGATGAGAGGCTAGCCCTCAACATCAATACCGAACAGGATCTCATTGCCGCTGAACGTTTTTTTTGCGGTTCAACAGGTGTCTGAACCGGTCATATCCCCCTCCCTGCTAGGACTGACAAATATTTCAACATCGGAAGACATATTATTAAGTAATGGAGTATGCGCGGGAAATTGAGCTCGAAGGGCACATCATCGATTCCGGCATCATGACGAGTGTATTTGATGCTGTAATGGATATGGGCGGAAATTTCGAGATCACGACGTTTGACGTCGGAAAGAAAAAACAGGATACGAGTTACGCACGTCTGATCATCAGCGCCCCGGAAGAGGAGCTCCTCGAGCAGATCCTCAGCGTGCTGCACCGCCTCGGTGCACGCCTGACGGAGATGGAGGATGTCCGCCTGGCAGAGGCCGAGGGTGACCGGATCGTCCCGAAAGGCTTCTATTCAACGACGAATCATCCTACGATGGTCAAATATAACGGTGACTGGCTCGAGGTCGAGGCCATTGAGATGGACTGCCTGATCGTCGTCGACAGGGAGGAGCGCCGGGCACTCTGTACGCCGATGTCGAAACTTCAGAAAGGAAGCTCGGTCGTCCTCGGGGAGAACGGGGTGCGGGTCATTCCCCCCGAACGCCCGCGCAAGGTGAGCACCTTTGAATTCATGCACGGTACGGTCTCCTCGGAGCGCCCGAGCGAGACGGTCATTGCAAAGATTGCCCTCGAGATGCACGAACTCAAGAAGCGTGGCGGAAAGATCGGGATCGTCGGCGGTCCTGCCATCATCCACACCCGTGCCGCACCGGCCCTGGCAGAGATCATCCGTGAGGGGTATGTCGATGCCCTCTTTGCCGGAAATGCCCTTGCCACCCATGATATCGAATACAATCTGTTCGGCACATCGCTCGGGATGAACCTTGATTCGGGGACGCTTGCCCGGGGAGGCCACAAAAACCATATATATGCGATATCCGAGGTCATCCGCGCCGGTTCCATCAAAGATGCAGTCGAGAAGGGCATCATCCAGAAGGGTATCATGTATGAATGCGTCCGCAGGGAGGTCCCCTATGTCCTGGCGGGTTCAATCAGGGATGACGGGCCGCTTCCGGATGTGATCACCGATGTCATGGTGGCCCAGGACATGATGCGGAAACATCTGAAAAACCTGGACATGGTCATTATGATCGGCACCCTGCTGCACTCCGTCGCCGTCGGCAACTGTCTCCCGTCCTATGTGAAGACCATCTGCGTGGACATCAATCCCGCATCGGTCACGAAACTCATGGACCGCGGGACGATGCAGGC
>JBFFLM010000014.1:0-11605 GCA_041554835.1 Methanogenium sp. | reverse complement strand
GGCCTCTGCGGCGCGCACAACCCGGCAATCAAGGTAGGGGCAGGAGATGGCGCACCCGAAGAGACCGGCAACCGCCTGGTCACGTGTACCCTGGATGCGCAGGCCTTCGAAGTCCTCCCTGAAGAGTTTCTCCATATTATCCGTCTCGAGGTAGCGTGCGTATCCGCCGAAGAGTTCATCAGCACCCTGCCCGGCGAGGATGCGACGGTGGCCGTGTTCTCCTGCCCAGCGTGCCACGAAGTACAGGGTCGAGGCGATAGACGCATCGACGGGTGACATTCTCGGGATGACCTGCGTGACGGCTTTCAGGGCTGTTTCCACCTCTTCCGGCTGTATGATTACACTGGTATGGTCGAGCCCGACCTCCGCTGCGACCCGTGCGGCATGACGGAGGTCGTGCGACCCTTCTATGCCGACCGTGACACAGGGCAGGTCCGCAATGGCTGCGATAAGCGCCGAGTCCACACCGCCGGAGAAGGCAACCACCCCTTCGCTGTTTCGCAGGAGCACTGCCGTTTCGATGGCGTCTGCAAGGGGCAGTATAGGAGGGTCCGGCGAGACCCTCCCGATGACCACTCCGTCAACGACGATCTCACCCGGTCCGCACTGCCCCTGGATGATGCCCAGGCAGTCACGGGCACAGCCCCCGTCCCATGCAAGGAAGAACTCTCCCCCGCATGCTTTGAGCCATGCATACCCTTCGCTAAGAGCGTCCGCAATATCGGCGGTCGTCATGACCCTGCCGTCACGTTCAATCCAGCCGGTGAGAGAGATGTCATCTGTCATGGGTATTCAGAAATCCGTACAGGGATATCCCTGTCCCACATAGGTTGCCGCCGGATACAGAAAAAGAGTGTGGAGCATACCATTTGTCCCTGTCATCAGTTTCACATCAGCTCATGAGGTGGTACCTGCCCATGACAGCATGCGCATATGGGGTAATATCGTCCGGTTCCGGGATGAATGTGCGGGGAAAAAGGTTGGGGAATCCGGGGGAATTTCCCATCCGGGGTTTATTCAGTGGTGAGGGGACGAAGTTTTGTGTTCAGCCGTTCGACCTGCACGACGGCGGTCCCGATATAGTTGTCCGGGTTGAGAAGGGCGGTGATCTCACCGGTGGTGAGAAGGGCGGCCACTGCCTCGTCCTCGGCAAAGACTTCTGCTACCGGGCGTTTCTCGTCGAGGGCGATCATGGAGGCGACCCGCACCCGTTCGTGGGCGTCCTGGCGGTCCATGCCGCGCCTTGTTAGTTCGATCATGACCGACTCTGCCATATTGACACCCTGAAGGAGCCCCAGGTTTCTGCGGATATTCTCCTCGCGGATGTTGAGGCCCGTCAACACCTTCGTCATCACGGTAAGGATATGGTCGCAGAGGATGGACGATTCGGGAAAGGTCACCCGCTCGCACGATGAGTTGGTCAGGTCCCGCTCGTCCCACAGGGTGTTGTTCTGGAGTGCGGGTTCGACCATCGCCCGGACGATACGGGCAAGGCCACAGACCTGTTCGGATTTGATGGGGTTTCTCTTGTGGGGCATCGTCGAGGATCCCACCTGTTTTGAGCCGAACGCCTCTTCCAGTTCACCGATCTCCGAGCGCTGCATCATACGAATCTCCACGCCTATCTTATCGAGTGTGGTTGCGAGGTTTGCAAGGAACATGATGTATTCGGCAAACCGGTCGCGCTGAATGATCTGGTTGGAGACGTCCACGGGGGTAAGCTCGAGGTACTTCATCATCTCGGCCATCACCAGGTCGCCCTTGTCGCCGAGGGAGGCCTGCGTCCCCACCGCACCGGTCATCTGGCCGACGGCAACCCGGGGGCGCATCTCTCTCAGGCGCTCAAGGTGACGGGCGACCTCGGAAGCCCAGATGGCAAACCGGAGACCGTAGGTCGTCGGTACACCGATCTGGCCATGGGTCCGCCCTGCGCAGACCACCAGTTTCGTCTCCATGCTGCGGTCCAGGAGCACGCCAAGGAGGATTTTTATCTTTGTCTCAAGGATGGCCAGACTCTCTTTGAGCTGGAGGCCCGTTGCGGTATCGAGGATGTCGTTCGACGTTGCACCGTAGTGGACCCAGCGGCCTGCGTCTCCGCAGACCTCGGTCATTGCCCTGACCACTGCCATCATGTCGTGGTTAATCTCCTCCTCGATTGCCTTGGAGCGTTCAAGCGAGGCATCATGAGCCCGGGCTTCAATTGCTGCTGCGTCTGCCTCAGGGATGATACCGGTCCTCGCTTCGGCGACCGCGAGGGCGACCTCTGCACTGATAATGGACCTGAAACGGTTCTCCTCGTCCCAGACAGCCCGCATCTCCGGCGTCCCGTACCGGAAGTCAATGGGATGAATTGCCATAGTACCCCAGTATTGGGGGTGAGGAGGTAAAATTGGTTTGGCGTCCGGGCCTATTCCCTGACCTGATACTCTGCTTCAATGACGTCCTCGTCCTTGTCCTGTTCGGGGAGAAGGACGGTTGCGATGATATAGAGGGCAACACCGAGCACCACATAGGTCAGGATGGTGAATGCAATCCATGCGAGACGCACAAGGTTCGGGTCGATGTCGTAGGCCTCACCAATCCCTCCACAGACTCCGGTGAGGATCCTGTTCTTGCGTGACAATTTCACTTCTTTCATCGGATTCACTCTCCTGTAGATCTGTGCATTCGAACGCATATGTTCTTTCCCCGGCCGGGCAGGTATCCAATAGTACATGTGGCAGGACTGCCAAACATCTGAAGAGCAATGGGCACCCTTGATGATTTTTTTCCCTACCCCGCATACCGGCCGCACCAACAGGAAATGCTAGCAACTGTTGCGCGTGTAGCACGTGAAGGCGGAATTGGCATGATTGACGCCCCTACGGGAAGCGGCAAATCGAGTGTAATCGCCTCACTTCTCTCCGAAGCGAACGGAAGAAAGATTGTGGTGGCGGTACGGACCAAATCGCAGCTCACCACATTTATCAGGGAACTCGAACTCATACGCAAAAAGCAGCCCGGCCTGCGCTATGCCTATCTTATCGGGAAACGACAGATGTGCCCTGTGGTCGGTGAGGGGGATACCTACCGTGTCTGCGAAGGGCTCAAGTCGTTTTCAGCGGCACTTCTGCGCGACCGGGCAAAGGCGGGGTCGCTCATTCCCGCCAAGGACCGGGTAATAGAGGAGCAGCTGCGCAGGCAGGATCCTGAACACCCCCTTCTCTGTCCGTATTTCATAAAAAGCAAGGCCTTTGTGGATTCAGGGGAAGGTCTGCGGATGGTCCCGTCGGCCTCCCTTCGGACCCGTGCGGAACAGGTCTCCAAACAGAGAATCCCTCCGGATAAGCTGCATGAATTCTGCGGGGGGCTCTGCCCGTATGAGGTGATGATGCAGGCGGCGCGGGATGCTGATGTCCTCCTGCTCAACTTCCACCATCTCTTCAACGATGATATCCGCGACCAGCTTTATCAGTCGCTTTCCATAGAACCCGAACAGACGTTTCTTCTTGTGGATGAGGCCCATAACTGCGGCGATACCGTCGAGGCCATCCAGAGCGTCATCATTGCCCGTGCGACGATGGATCAGGCCATGAATGAACTCGGGCGCATGCGGGGACGGACCCCGGGGGTCGATGCCCTGATCAACCTCTGCCCGCGGGTGATGAATTTCATGGATTCGCTCTCGCGTTCGTTCAAGGAGGAGGACTGGTTTGATCCCCAGAACTTCGAACGGTTCGTCCTTAACGGGACGCTTTATAGCCGGGTGGATGAGATCGTCGACGATCTCCTCCGGGTCGATGAGGCCCATCGCGAGGCGCAGATTCAGGCGGGAGATTTCAAGGAGAGTGCCATCGAACGGCTGACTGAATTTTTTTACCGTATCATGCGGGCCAAGGACGACCCCGCCTTTCTGACGGTCTACCGGAAGCGGGACGGTGAGGTCTCCCTGCAGGTGCGAAGCATCGACCCCTCGTCCACCCTTCGCGACATCGCCTCGTTTCACGCGTGTGCAGTCTTTATCAGCGGGACTCTTTCGCCTCTTGAGAGTTACCGCCGCCTCTACTTCGAGGATCTCCCGGTCACCACCCTCTCCCTCCCAAATTCCTTTCCCACGGAAAACCGACGCCTCTTCTGTGCGGAGGATATAACATCCGCCTACAGCATGCGTCGTGACCGTGAGCATACCGAACTCGTTGATGGCTATATCAGGGCCTTTGCCCGCCTTCCCGGCAACCTGGCGGTCTATTTCCCCTCCTATGACCTCATGCACCGGTTTACCGGAAATCTTCCCTCCCGGCTGAACGGAAAAGAGGTCTTCATCGAGCCTCCCTCGGCATCCGATGCCGATGCAGCCCTGAAGAGGTTCGTCTCGCTTCCCTCCGCCGGAAGAGAGGGCATCATCTTCGGGGTGTGCGGGGGAAAATGGTCGGAAGGGCTTGACTACCGCGGCGATCAGCTCTCAGGCGCCTTTGTCTTCGGCCTTCCCCTCGCTCCGTTCAACGATGTGCGAAAGATGGTCATCCAGTACTTCAGGAACAAGTTCGGGCCGGAAGGTGAGTTCATCAGCTATACCCTGCCTGCGGTCAACCGGGTGCTGCAGGCACTTGGCCGTGTCCTGAGGACACCGGAGGACCGGGGAGTGCTCGTCATCGGGGAGTCACGGTTCCTTGAAAAAGGTGTACGGCCCGGTCTCCCCCAATGGATGACCGATGAGATGGAGGTCTGCACCTTCCCGGCGTTTAGGAATGAGGTGCAGAAATGGCGCTGAGTGAAGGTGCCTGTCGCTTTGGGCTCTGGTGGGTGCATGTCACCTGGTCGAACGAGACGGTATATTCCCTCAGGTTCGCACGCGAAGGGATCGCCGGTGACGTCCCCGCACAGGTGCGTTCGTACCTGAACGGCAAATCGTGCCGACTCGGGGAGCTTGGCAGTGTCGCAACTGGCGACGGAGTTCCCTATGCCCCGGTGTACCGGGTGGTCCGTCAGATCCCCTGCGGAGAGACGAGAACCTATGCCGAGGTGGGGGCACAGGCCGGCACCAGTCCGCGGGCGGTAGGGATTGCCATGCGCAGAAACCCGACCCCGCTCATCGTGCCCTGTCACCGGGTGGTTGCGGCACATGACATCGGCGGGTATACCCCGGATGTTTCTCTCAAAACCGACCTTCTCGCGCTCGAAAAGAAAATTCTGTCGCATTTTTAAAGGAAGAATACGCATATGTTCCACAGAGGTTTGGTATGAAGATTGCTGTTCTCGGGGCGGGTGCGGTCGGCCTTTCGATTGCCGCACGGCTCTCAACGCTTTGTGACGTCTACGCAGTCGCCCGCCAGCGACATGTGTCCGCGATAGAGAGGGGAGGTCTGCGTCTCACCGGGCTCTGGGGCGATGATCTCTATGACCTTCCCTGCGGAACCGATCTTCCCGCCGCTGACTACGACTATATATTGATCACCTCCAAGTCCCTTGCCACCCGTTCCATCTGCGAGGAATTTGGTGACCGGTTTGGGGGTGCTGAGGTGGTCTCCATCCAGAATGGCATAGGGAACGAGGAGATCATCCGCGAGTTCACCGCGCATGTCATCGGGGGGATGATCATCACCGGATTCGAATGGCGGGGAGATGCCGACGTGCATGTATCGGTCATCGGTGGAACGGCCAACTTCGGCCGGTTTCCCGACGGTGTGGATGAACCGGTACGGCGCCTGGCCGCCCTCTTTGAGGAGGCGGGCATCGGGGCAGAGGCACATCCGGAAATCCGTACGGCATTATGGGGGAAGACCCTGTACAACGCCGCTCTCAACCCTCTCGGTGCCATCATGAACGTGCCGTACGGTTCCCTCACAGATCCGCATGCATGGCATGTGATCCGGCAGATTGTGGAAGAGGGATTTGCTGCAGCATGTGCTGATGGTGTCACCCTGGAATGGGAAACGGCCGAAGATTACCTCGAACATCTGGCGGAGCATCTCATCCCCGCAACGGCCCAGCACCGCTCTTCGATGCTCCAGGACATCAGTGCCGGCAGGATCACCGAGATAGATTTCATCAACGGCGCCATTGAGAGGATTGGTGCAGCACACAATATTCCCACAACGGTGAACACCGTCATCTGTGACCTGATTCATTTCCGGGAATCAGTAATGAAGAGATAAAGCAGAGGAGAAGTATTCGTGATGCGATCGGCGATCATTCTTGTCGGAGGAGAGGCACGGCGCGCAGGCGGCCGGGAGAAGTACCGGTTTATGTACGAGGGGGAAACCTTTCTCTCGCGTCTCATCGTCACGCTGGATGAGGTGGTCGATGAAATTCTGATTGTAGCTCGTGATACCGCTCAGTGCGCACGTGTAGCGGAGATGACGCACGTACGCATCGTTCCTGATCGCCACCGGGGAATTGGCCCGGCAGGCGGGTTGCAGGCAGGCGCACTGGAGGCGCGGGGTGACCTGGTCTTTGGTGTGGCCTGTGATATGCCCTGCGTCAATGCCCAGGTGGTCGACCGTCTCTTCAGGCTGATCGACGGGTATGATGCGGTCATCCCGTGTTGGGGGGATGAGACGATGCTCGAACCGTTGCATGCCGTCTACCGCCCCCGTGCCCTTCTCTCTGCCTATGAAGAGTCGACTTCGCATTCCCTTCGAAGCCTGACACGCCACCTCAATACGCGATTTGTCGATGTTGAGACCTTCCGGGATGTCGATCCGGATCTGCGGACCTTTACAAATATCAATCGTTTAGAGGATCTGAGGGAGATTGCGGCCTGCATGGAGGATGCTGACAGCCGATGATGCAGGTGAGAATCATCGCCGTGGGAAAGGCAAAGGAACTATTTTACCGGGAGGGCGTTGCGGAGTACGCCAAACGTCTGACCGGCATCGCCAAGGTCGCGATCGTCGAACTCCCGGATGAAGCGACACCTGCGGCGGCGTCTGCTGCAGAGAAGGCAAAGATCCTCGATGCCGAAGGGAGACGCATTGTAAAGACGCTGCATCCGGGCGAATACTGCATTCTCCTTGACCTGAATGGGGATCTCATGACCTCTGAAGCATTTGCAGAGAAGATTGAGGAGCTTACCCTTGCCGGAACCTCCAAATTCGCATTTGTGATAGGGGGAAGCCTCGGGGTGTCGGATGATGTACGACGACGTGCCGATCTCCGGTTGTCCCTCGGCCCTATGACCTATCCGCACCAGATGGCGAGACTCATCATAGCAGAGCAGTTCTACCGGGCCTGCATGATTGCAAAAGGTGCGCACTACCACAAATAAACAGCCGCTACAACCGTCCGTGATCCTTTCTCAGGCACGATCCCGTATGACGGTGATGTGGTATCATATTTTTACAAGGTTCTTCAGGCCGGAACCCTCCCATTTTCCCGAATAGTCCACGATGCAGAAAGAATGCAGATGGTATGGTGTCCTATGACGATGTGGTCATGTATGCACATATCTCCCTTCCTTTCGTTTGTGTGAATGGGTAAGGATCAATGAAAATTATCAGATGGATAAAAAAGGGGGGCCGGAATGCCGCGGGCCTGTTCAGAACGGAATTCTTCTCCCGGATGCATCCCTGCTGTACCTGCCGAACTCACTGCTCCTAAGAAGGACATCTCCGGTGAACACCGGCCCGTCTCTGCAGACCCTGAGGCCGGAGGGGTCGCAGCAGCAGGACCCGCAGATGCCGACACCACACTTCATGTACCTGTGCAGAGAGAACTGTCCGCGGTCAGCGATACCATGGGCATCCAGTATGCCAAGGACCGCCTTCATCATCATCTCTGGTCCACAGACACAGATGGTATCATAGGAGGCAGGGTCCGCCTCCTCCAGAAGTGCGGTTACGAACCCATGATGCCCCCGTGTACCGTCATCTGTTGCAATTCTGAGGTCCACCCTCCCCTCAAGTTCGTCTGCGTAGAGCAGTTCCTCTGCTGTCCGTGCACCGAGGATGAAGGTATCTGCCTGCCCATGGGTCACCAGTGGCCGCAGGGGTGCGGCGCCGACACCACCGGCGACGGCCAGTACGCCCCCCTCGGGGGAGAACCCGTTGCCCAGTGGTCCTTTGATGCCGATCACATCCCCCTCGCTATGGGAGAAGAGAGCGCCGGTTGCCTCACCTACCTTCTGGACGGTGATGGCATTGCCTGCGGAGAGGGCCATGGGAACTTCGTCGACCCCTGGGATCCACACCATGCAGAACTGCCCTGCCTGTGCGTCGAAACGTCTTGAGAACTCAAAGGTCCTGATGGACGGAGTTTCATGGGCAATATGGGTGATGACGACCGGTTCGGAGGGGATTTCTTCAATCATGGGCACACCCCACAATGTTGCACGGGTCTTCTCCCCCGTCATGACGGTACAGCTGCTGTGCAACCGAGGAAAATATGGTCTCGGATTCGATGAGGGCGCTTCCGATCTCAACGGCGGAGGCTCCTGCCATCATCATCTCCACGACATTGTCGGCTGTCGACACACCGCCGCAGCCGATGACCGGGATGTCGCAGGCCTCATAGAGTTCCCAGACGCAGCGAACGGCAATAGGGAATATCGCCGGACCGGAGAGGCCCCCCATCCCGTGTCCGAGCACCGGGCGCCGCATACCGGTGGAAATGCGCATCGCCTTGACAGTGTTGATGGCAACGACGGCATCGGCGCCGCCTTCCTGCGCGGCTATACCAAACTCTGCAATCGAGCAGACATTCGGGGTGAGCTTCACCCAGACCGGAAGACCGGCGCGTTTCGCGGCACGGGTGCATTCCATGACCATCTCAGGGTCCGAACCGAGTGCCGCACCATATCCTTCCGCGTGCGGGCAGGAGAGGTTGAGTTCGAGCCCCCTGACCTTCCCTGCAAACCAGGACGCCACTTCCCCGAACTCTTCGGGTGTGCCGCCAAAGATGCTTGCGATCACCGGCTCGTGGGAAAGCTGGTCAAGTTCACCGAGAAAATCCTTTGACGGATTGGGCAACCCCATTGCATTCAGGATTGCTCCATCGAGTACGGCAACACAGGGGCCTGCATGGCCGGTTTTTGGTTCCGGGCCTATGGACTTGGTTACGACTCCTCCCGCACCGAGTGAGAGCATCCTGGCAAGCGATGCACCCGTCGTCCCCAGCACCCCTGCGGCCAGAATGAGGTGATTGTTCAGCCGGACGCCGGCAATATCAACCGGTCCGGGACATAAGGCGACCATCTGGTAAAAAATTGTAGTTATTTATTATTAGCATACCCATACTTGATCCATGACCAGCCTTGCGGTGATGGGGGCCGGACGGATCGGCGGCGAGGTGGCGTTTCTCGCAACGATCCTCGGGCTTGCTGATGAAATCACCCTGTATGATATAAATCGTCCTCTCCTTGAGGCACAGATTCTTGAGCTCTCCCACACTGGGCTGGATGTTCGTCTCTCAACTGATCCCGCCGCTATTGCGAGTGCTGATATTGCCGTCTTTGCAGCCGGTTCGCCCAGAAATCCGGGCATCCGGACACGTGCCGATCTTCTGGGGGTGAACCTGCCGGTTGCCGACCACTGCTGCCGGCTGCTGCAGGGATTTTCCGGTGTGCTGGTGACGATAACAAACCCCATGGATGCAAATAATTACTACCTGTGCACGGCTACCGGGCTGCCAAGGGAACGTTGTATCGGATTTGGGGGTCAGCTGGACTCTGCGCGGTTTGCGACCTTCCTGAAGGAACGGGGGAGAGAAGGTCCTGCCTGGGTCCTTGGAGAGCATGGCGAGCACCAGGTGCCCCTCTTTTCCCGTCTGGACGCGGATGTTCCGGTTGAGGAGCGCGATGCAATACTGGCCCGGATGCGGGGGTCGAGCATGCCGGTGATACAAGGGAAAGGGGGAACCGTCTTTGGGCCGGCCTGGCATATTTCCACCCTCCTGAAGTGCATCACCCTCAATGAGAGGCGGGTACTTCCTGTCTCCTGTGTCCTTGATGGTGAGTATGGAGTGAAGGGGTGTTCCCTCGGGGTGCCGGCACGTATCGGCCGAAACGGTATTGAGGAGATCTATGAATGGACACTCGACGATTGGGAGGAGGCCCGTTTCCGTGACGCAGCAGAGTCTTCATGTGTTCTGTGCCGGCGATCAGATGCCTGAGGACGGCCGTCTCCGCCTCGCCATCAACCAGGTGGAGTACTCCAACAGTCCCGACGGTCCGGTTATCCATATATTCGGGCGGGATGCGGCCGGAACGGCAGCCCACGTCAAGGTGACAGGGTTTCAGCCGTATTTTTATGCATCAGCCGAACGGGCGGATGTCCTTCCTCCCCACCCGAAGACAGAGGTAGACCATACCACCGGGTACCGGTCAATCCGCGGGGAGCTCCTCCGGAGAATTTACACCTTCACGCCAGGAGACGTCCGGGAGGTCAGGGATTATTATGCCCCGCACTTTGAGGCGGACATTCCGTTTGCGACCCGATATCTCATCGACATGGGCCTCACCGGCGGCATTGAAGTCCCCCGGTGCGAAACGGATTTCTCCGAGGTCATTTCTGCAGAGGTGCAGGCGCCGGCACGCGTCTGTATGATGGACATCGAATGTGAGGATGAACGGGGATTTCCGGATGCGGACCGCGACCGGATCATCTGTATTACCTGCTGGGACTCGTTCGACGATGCCTATGTGACGTTCTATGCGCATCCCCCCGAAAAGAAGGGAGCAGATCCATTGGCGGTGCGGGATAACCATGTGGTGGAGGTCTTTTCCACAGAGTCCGCACTCCTGGAGGCTCTTACTGCATATATCGCCGACCGGGATCCCGATATTCTCTCCGGCTGGAATTTCGTCGACTTTGATATCCCGTATACCATCCGGCGTATGGAGGTACTCGGCCTTGCCCCGGATGCCCTCTCACGGATTCCGGGATTCGGAGCTAGAAACGCACTTCGGGGCCGTGCGCTGTTTGATCTTCTTACCGGCTATAAAAAGATGCAGGGGGCCAGAAAGGAGTCCTATCGTCTCGATGCCATTGCCGAGGATGAACTTGGCGAGGGTAAGGTGCGCTATACCGGGACCCTGAGCGACCTGTGGAGAAGTGATCCCGGACTCCTTGTCGAGTATAACCTGAAAGACGTCGAACTCTGTGTCGGTATTGACACCAAAAACAATATCATCGGATTTTATCGGGAAATCGCCCGGTATGTCGGCTGTCCGCTTGACAGGACACTTAATTCATCCAACGTGATTGATATCTTCGTTCTCAGGAAGGCCTTCGGCAGATACGTCCTTCCTTCGAAGGGGTTCTCCGAGGGTGACGAGTTTGAAGGGGCGACGGTCTTCGAACCGTCCCTGGGTGTCCGTGAGAATGTGGTGGTGCTGGATTTAAAATCCCTCTACCCAATGTGCATGATGACCATAAACGCCTCCATGGAGACGAAGGATCCGAAAGGTGAACTCAGGGCCCCGAACGGCATCCGCTTCAGGAAATCTCCTGACGGTCTTACCCGGAGCATTATTGCCGACCTGCTGAATGAGCGTGATGAGAAGAAGGCCCTGCGCGACAGGTATTCGTACGGGTCGCCTGAATATCAGCTCTATGACATCCAGCAGAATGTCCTGAAGGTCATCATGAACACCTATTACGGCGTTTCCGGGTATGCACGCTTCCGTCTC
>JBFFLM010000013.1:0-11619 GCA_041554835.1 Methanogenium sp. | reverse complement strand
TGGTGCCGGAGAAGCGTCCGGCCTACCAGGAGATGCTGCACTACTGTTCAGAGCACGGGATCGAACATGTCATCTGCTGCAACCTTGCCGAATGCCTGAAGCGACCCGATAATTTCCTGAACAAGGTCAGGGATATGGACAATGCCGGATGTGCGATATACTGGGCCATGGGTGACTGCATCGGCGGGGGGCTGGAGAGCGACCAACGCAGGGAGGCAGTGCGATCCTTTGCCGCGTACCTCGAAGAGGTGATGGCCCGGATTCGAAAATCCGAGGCAGCGCCGGCGGGGGGGCGGGCAGCCCGCAGGCCGGGACGCCCATGCGCCCTTGACGACAAAGGGACTGCAGAGCTCATAGCGGCACGAAAACAGGGGAAGAGCATTGGTGAATTATGCCGCCTCTTTAGTGTGTCACGCAGCACGGTCAGCAAAATCCTTGTCGATTACCCGGAACTCAAGGGTGAATGGAAGGGGTCGCGGCCTGCGCATGGGGCCGGCAGGAATACCCAATCCGTCACTAAAACAGACGGTAGATAAGATAGCCGTCGTACTGCTCTTCTCTCTGGTTGTGATCCGCAAGGATGTTTTTTCGGTTTCCGAGTGCGAGCATCGCCGAGGTCAGTGATTCGATGCCGCACGATGCATCGATCATGCGGCGAAGCCCTCCATTGATGCGGGTAATGTCACTGCTCTCCATTGCTGCGGCAACATCCGACGGGTAGGCATCAATGCCAAAATAATCAAAGGTTGTTTCGAGTGCAATTACCCAGAGGCGTTCCCTGATTGCCTCTTCTGCAGCAATATCCGCTTCCTCTTCCGTAAGGACGAGATAGGCCCGGTCACCGTCACAGTAGAATGCCCGGTAGCCGTAGAGAGTACCGACGGATTCTGCGATGCGAACAGGGTCAATACCGAGAAACCCGGCGAGGGCCTGCATCCGGTCATCTGCATCGGCTTTCTCCATATCAATACCCGTCAATGAATTCAGGATGTCTCCTTGCACGGGGGACATCCTGTATGATCATCGGAATGAAGGGAAAAAAAGGTATCAGAATTCTATCGCCCGCAGGGCGCCCACCACCATCTGGCGGTATATTTCCGGGTTGGTGTTGTAAAATTCGGCGGCCTTTTCGGAATCCGGGGTGCTGCGGAAAGCATCGATCCGGTTCAGCGTCTGTTCGGCGGTATCATCCACCCATAGACGATAGGTATCACGGTCGACGGGGAAGACCGACTCCGCACGCACTGAGACGAAGACGGAACCGTCATCCATGCTCCTGACCACGGGTTTGCCCACGACTGCAACGAAGGAGCCCTGTTCGATACGGGCAATCTGCTGCATTGCCTCCTGCTGGTAACTGCCGGCATTCACAAAGAACATCCCGGTGGGATCCTTGACCCGCACCGAATAGAAGGTGTTCTCCTCGCCCTTCTTCTCCTTGAGAATCATCTCGCCGCACGCAAAGATACGGTTGCATCGGATGCCGGTGGGGAGCATGACATAGGTCGGACTCTTTTCATCGGTGCCGTCCCTGAAATGGAGGCGGACTTCGCGCAGTTCATTTGCATAGACTCTGCGTGCCGGTTCCCGCATATATCGTCTCGACGTGTTCTGTTCGGTCATTCCTGGACACCTCCCGCCGGGGTTCCCGCACGATTGATAAGCCCTGCATGACGGGCGCTATCGAATTCGATTATCTCAATGTTATCTCCGTCACGGACAAGCATCGTTCCGTCAATGTCATTCCCGCTGCAGGAGATATAGCGCCCCATCAGGAGTTCCTGCATTCGGATGAAGACATCATCAAGGCCCAGCGGATTGTTCTCCGCCATCTCCACGGCGCTCTGGAGGCTCATGCCCGTGATCTTTTCAGTCGCGTCGAGCTGGAGAAGTACATTGTGGGCGGTAGTGCCGTCGTCGACGACCCCGGTGATCCTGAGATCATACCTGAAATCCTGCTGGATTTCATGGACCGGACAAAAATTCTGGCGCGAGAGCGCCCGGTTGCACCCCTCGACCTTGCAGCGCTTGATGAGTCCCGAGCCGGTTCCCAGATGGACGAAGGCGCCGCTGATCGTTGTGCCTTCCCGTCGTGAGACCTCGATATCTGCGCCCTCTTCCTTGCACCATTCCGCTCCACTGAGGTTAAGCGAGGTGCGCCCGTTGAACTCTTCAGCGGTGGCAAAATAGATGGTGTAGACCGCCCCATCCTCCAGGGGTTCGGCACTCTCGCTCTTCCATATGACGAATTTTGTGGTGCCTGTTTCATCACCAAGAAGCCCGGTCTGGAGCATGCGTTCATGCCTGACTTCCCAGAGCTGGATGACCTTTGCCCGGACCGAGACCACTCCCGGTGTAAGGTCGGCAAGGGGTGTCATCTGGGGGATAAAGCCACGCTCCTCTTCAATTGCGGTGATGGTTGTCCCGGAATGAACCTTGAGGTTTGGTGATCCCCTGAATTCATCGACGACGGCCGATTCAAGCCGGTACCACTGGCCTTCCTCCATGACCGGCGCATTGGCCTTTGCCCAGACGACAAATTCTATGGCGCCTGATGCATCGGCGATAACTCCTTTCTGGGCAATCGACGGGCTGGGGGATGCCTGCAGGGCAACCACTTTGCCCTCGATCGTGACCCACGCGCCGGGTTTGGCCGAGGCGACGGGCGTGAGTTCCTCGGAACCGCTGCTCCGTGGGATGCTGTCGAGCTTGTATTCCCGCATCATCTCGTTGGTGACGGTCCGCTCAGCCTCCTCGAGGGGAATTGAGAACTCTGTGACGAGAAGGTTGAGTTTTGAAGCGATTCTGCCCCTGTCGGGGGTGACTCCTTTTTCTGTGATCTTCTGGGAGATTCTTTCTACTACGTCCGGATATGCATCCATTTTTTACATCTCCTGTTGTTGTTTTTTTAGTGAATTTGGTTTGCGTTTTGTGTGCATTTTGTGTGAAATTTTGGTAGAGAATGATAGTCTTCATTCACTACTTTAACCAACCGATTGGTCACCACGATCCTTTGCAGTGGGGTATGAATGGAAGTGCCGTGCAGGGTGAAAGTATCGGCACTATCGCTGTATTGTCAGGACGGGGACGTTAATATATACCATTAAATACCGGGAATGAAAAACAGAGATGCCATGACTTTGAGTGCAGACAGTACAATAGCAGATATCCTGAAAGAAAAGCCAGAAGCAGCTGATGTCCTCTTCAGATTTGGTATGGGCTGCATCGGCTGTGCCCTTGCAAACGGCGAAACTCTCCGTCAGGCGGCACTTGGCCATGGCATTCCCCTCGACGAGCTCCTTGCAGCGCTCGACATGACCGAATGAACATCACACAAATATTTTTTGAAATTCACTGAATTCCATTATGTGGAGGTCTTCCTCCTCAACTCTTTCAGTTCATCCAGCGAGACCTCGGGGTCCGTGAGCATCTTCTCCACGATGACCGGTTCATGAGGGAGCGTGCAGTCCTCGCAGGACCAGACATTTTTTCCCGACGATCCTTCGGTCCATTTTCCCAGGCTCTCATCCCTGCATGGATAGAAGGGGCAGTAGCAGAACTCACAACGCTGGCCGGGATACCCGTGGCAGGGATAGTACGGGCACCCATCCGGGGACCATTCAAACCATCGCTTTGTCCCGATGGTGCTCAGGATAAAAAATGACGGTCCAAAACAGGGAATTTCACCTTCGAAGCGGCGGAGTGCCTCGGGAAGGCCATGCACGATGCTTTCATACACCTTTGCCCCGATATCCGTGAAAGTGCCCGCGTACGGGTGGATCGCCTCCCCCCCTTCGTGGCAGGCGACGACGGCATCGGTGGTCGTCCCGGTGAAGTCGTATCCCATTCTCCGGAGTGCATCGGCCTTTGCCTCCGTGGCGGTGATGATCAGCTCGAGAAGCGCCCCCTCGCTGCATGCCTCGCGGGTGTAGACGATGATATTGATGGTGCCGGGCCCCTGCGGGTTCCTGTTGGTAACACCGGCCGTGATGAACACGGTTACGTAGTCATAGGTCAGGACGCAGAGATTGCGCATGCCCACTGCCGTAAGAAGGCCGAATACATCCTCACCATATCCCTGGGACGCTGCAAGATCCCGGATATACGCAGTGGGATCATCATGTTCGAAGTTTTTGTGGACCGTGGAGTTGCAGATGGTGGAAACATCCCTGATGCCTCCTCCCACCCCGGTGCTGGCCGCATGGAATCTGCCGCGCAGGAACAGGGTTTCTCCCCGGAGGAAATACCGCATATTCAGTGGTTAGAAGTTGTATAAGAAAACCTGAACGGTTTTCACGTAAAAAAAGAGTCGATGTTCAGGCGACGTTGTACCGGGCCCGGTCCTTGAGTTCCTGCTGTTTGCCCTGGTTCCATCCGGCAACATCCGCAAGGTAGCCGGTGACCCGCGAGACCTGCGATACGTCGTGCGAGCCGCACTCGGGACAGATCGGCTGGCCGCAGAGTGGACAGTATTCAATGGTTTCGATGATATTGTGGGAACAGTGGCAGTGATCGAGGGGGCACATGATCTGCAGGTGCACCTCGCCGCAGTTGGGGCAGGGCTTTTCATCGACGACGTGGTGGCAGGTGAAACACTTGTACCGGCGTTCTTCGACCGGAATATCCTCCAGAGAGGCATATTTTTGTGCTGTCTTTTTCTGTTCCTCGGACCAGTTCATGGATTATTCTATCAGTGAACGCAAGGATAAGCATTTGGGTGCACACATGCATCTGTTCATGGATTGCAGACCCAAAAGGATTCATGTACTATATATTATATATTGCATTTTCCTGCTATTCCGGCAGGTCTGGGAAAGCAAGGGCTGCTCATCGGGGTACAGCAACAAAAAGGGGAGCCTCAGGTGACTCATAGGGCTCATCATTTGCCCCTGGGGAACATCAGTGCGGGTCACTCATCATCGGCGAAATTCGGCATATGCGGCGGCCGCGCCCGCCGGGTCGTCGGCCGTATAGATGGACCGCCCGACGATCATGCCGTCGATGAGGGGGGCGATCGCACGCGGGTCACCGCCCTGGGCGCCGACACCGGGTGAGAGTATTTTGATGTCCCCAACGATGCCACGCAGGACCTGTACCCGTTCCGGGCGGGTCGCGGGGGCGATGATCCCGTGGGCGCCTGCCCCGACTGCCATGCGGGCAAGGGCCTCCGCGTTCTCCCCGCTTAAAAATTCAAGGGCGCCCGGATGGCTCATCTCGCAGACCACATAGCACTCACCGCCTGCATCCTCCGCCGTATCCACGCATGCAGCAACGGAGTCGCTCCCGCAGAATCCCTGGCAGATGATGCCGCTGCACCCGGCTGCAAAGACCTGTTCTGCTATGAGGCGGTTTGTGTTGGGAATATCGGCGACATTGCAGTCGGCGATGAGGGGAAGGCCGTACTCTGCGAGCTCGCCTGCGATGCCAAGGCCTGCCGCAAGGACAAGGGGGTAGCCGATCTTCACGGCGTCGAGGTGCGGTGCCGCAGCGGCGACGACGCGGTGCGCCTCCTCTGCCGAGAGGACATCGAGGGCGAGGATGATTCCCGTCATCGGCCGATCCTCTCCCGCACGGCCGCAATCAGGAGCGGCAGGGTGATCGTCGCATCGCCATACACCGTCTGGGCCCCGGCCTTGCCGGTCACCTTGCCCCATGACTTCGCCTCGTCGAGGGTCGCGCCGGAAAGGCCGCCGAGGTCGGGCCGGTCCCCGGTCAGCTGGACCGCATAGTCAAATCCCTTCGGGGTCATGAGCATACTCTGGAAGATGTAGTTTTTCGGGACGCCACCCCCGACCAGAAACGCCCCCGCACGCTCCGCGGTAAAGCAAGTATCGAGCATACGGTTCATGTCCCCGAACGCGTCGACGGTCACCTTATGGGTCTGGTTGAAGAGCCAGTACTGGAGGCCAATCATCGAGTCCTGCAGGGCAGGGCAGTAGACGGGGATGTCCGCCTCTGCCGCAGCTGCGAGGATCCCCTTGTCAAGGCGCTCGCCGATATGTCGGCACATGCCTGCTATAGAGACTGTCGTGCCGTCTTCTATCTCCCCGAAGGTTGCCTGCATAAACTCCTCGAAGGTGATGAACGCCTGTGAGGGGAGGTAGACGTCGTATATTCTGTTGATCTCTTCTTCATACAGTTCAACATCATCGCACATCTCGCTCCCGTGATAGTGTCGGCAGCCGATTGCCTCGATGACATCGTGGGTCAGGTTGGCCCCCGTCGAGACGAGGACGTCGATATACCCGTCCCGGATCAGATCCTCCACGATGCCCCCCATGCCGCCGGGGACCATCGCTCCTGCAAGTCCGAAGAACTTCACCGTCGCCTCGTCGGTCAGCATCTCTTCCAGGATCGCTGCCGCCTTGAAGAGGGAGCCTGCGTTGTAGGCCCCCGCTTTTCCCATCTCACGTACCAGTTCATTGACCGTCATGCCGGCACGTACCCGTGCCTGCTCGACCGGTGTTCCGCATTCATGCTCCATGATATTCCCAGGAATGGTGTAGTAGTTGGTTCCAATGGACAATAAATGACATTACAGGTACACCATCAGGTGCCCCCTGAGGCAGGGGAAAAAAGAAGATCAGGATGTCACATCGAAGCCGACTTCGACCGGATATCCCCCATCGACCCATGCCTGGTAATTGCCTTCAAGGCGCCAGACCGGGTTGACGGCGATTATCGGTTGCCTGGTAAATGGTTCTTATTGTGATGCAGGTTCCTTCTGCCGGCAGAGCGGCCGTGCGAGATGGCGCCGTGCCGACGGCGGAACCTCATACCAGCCGGGAGTGATGGTGCGTTCTGTGGTCACCGTCTCCGGGGTGTTGGCGTGGGTTTTGCACCGGCGGCATTTCCATCCCTTGTTTTTGCCGTCGCTCTTCATACGCCGTCCGCACTCCGGGCAGAGGGGGGGGCGGGTGGTGACGACGGGGGGGCAGGTGATGACATGGACTTTCTCCATGTTGATGCTCCCCTTCTTGTAGCTCCCGGTCACGAGGAGTTCGTCGCCGGGGGCAAGTGAGCGGACAACGTCCCTGAACCCTTTTGTCGGTTCGTATGCCATGCAGGTGACCCGAACATCGGCGTCCTCCAGTTCGAAGGTGACGTGTCCCCCCTGTCCGGTCGTAGGAGTGGTGGCGACGGTCCCCGTCAGCCTGTAGGAGAGTCCCTCCTCCGCGTCGGCAAGTGAGGCATCGATGAGGTGGGCGTCCGTGCCCTGGTTGGTCCGGTAGATCTCCTCCATCACCGGTTCTTCGGAGATGACAAAGGACCGTGCCCTGAGAACCCACTCCGGCGACTCTCCCCTGATGCCGAAGAGGACGGGGTCGGGGGTGTGGGGGAAGCAGACGATGCAGTCGTTTGCACGGTCCACCGTGTCCCAGGTGTGGGGGAAGGTCTTCTCCTCCGATGTGAAGAGGCTCTCCTGTTCGACCTGCCTGTCTCCCCGCTCTGCCGGGTCGCGGTAGGCCAGCAGTTCATAGGTCCAGTCGGTAAAATCGGCACTGGCGGCGGCGGTGGCACCGATGAGCCCGCGGCCCAGTTTCCAGCCGCGATAGAGGGCTCCGTGTTTTTGGAGGACTGCTTTTGCCTCCTCGAGGGTGCAAAAACCCGTGACCGCCTTATGATAAAAATCAGGTGGCAGCGGGGTGGGTGCAATGACGAGCCCCGGGTGGGTGTTTTCGGCACCGAGGTCTGCGAATTCGTCGACGGCATCACTGGCTATGGCAAATGCCCGTTCCGGCTCCCCGCCCTCTGCCTCGATGCAGATGGCGGCATTTCCCCGGGTCTTCCACTTCACGTTCGGGTTGAGCCTTACAAGGAGGCGGTCGGTAATCGTATATCCTGCATCCTCCAGGCGCCGGATCAGAACCGCTCCAAGGTACGTGGTGCACATCCCCTCGGGGGAATCCGTATCATCGATTGCAATTCGCATGAATGATACCATTTATAAGGGTATCGCAGCTATATCAAACATACAGACCGATGATACAGGAACGGTTGCTTCAGACACTGACAAGTATTCTTCTGATGGCGGATTTTAAGGTGTCCGAACGCTGTGGTATGCGCCCGAGAAGTTTTGACATCATCGGTGCCCGGGGCACGACAGTTCTTGTCATCAAGGTGGCGCCCCACATCGACAGCGTCAGCGAAGAGAATGCACGGGATCTTGCCCTCATCTCCCGCTATATCAAGGGAGTGCCGATGATCATCGGCGAGAAGGCCCGTGACTCCGAGCTCGAACGAGGGGCCGTCTATCTGCGGTATGGCATCGTCGCGACGAATGTCATGACGCTCTACGATTGCCTGGTCGAGGACGCCCCACCTCTTGTCTATGCCCAGCCGGGGGGACTGTACGTCAATATCAACGGGGCCCTTCTCCGTGATCTTCGCGAGGAACGCCAGATGTCACTCGGGGATCTGGCCAGTGCATTGGGAGTTTCGCGACGGACGATCTCAAAATATGAAGGTGGGATGGGGATGACCCTTGAGATCGCTATCCGGCTGGAGGAGATCTTTGATGCGGCCATCGTGGAGGCGATCGAACTTCTTGAAAACCAGCACCATCTGGCTCATCACCATGAGGATGTCACTCCGCAGAATGCACCTGCCGATCTCGAGCGGATGGGGATGGAGTTGCATGGCATCCGCCGTGCGCCCTTCGAGGCCCTTGCGGTTTACGAGGAGGAGACGATCCTGACCGGGTATGGTCCCGCACAGAAGGTAATGCGCCGTGCCGCCCTCATCGGAAATATCTCCGATATAACGAATTCAAGGGCAGTGTGCGTCATAAAAGACTACAATAAGAGAAAGAAGGTCGGAAAGACACTTGTTATCGGAGAACGCTATTTATCGGGGCTTGAATCGGGATCAGATCTCATAGATATGATCGACGATTAGTTATATTTATATAGAACCACAAACCATTTTATCATCACATTTGGTGACAATTATGGCAGCAAATCTTGGTGGACAGCCTATCTTCATTTTAAAAGAAGGTAGCCAGAGAACCCGCGGTCGCGATGCTCAGGGCTCGAACATCGCAGCAGCAAAGGCCGTTGCAAGCGCAGTGCGGACCACACTTGGTCCGAAAGGAATGGACAAGATGCTCGTCGACACCATCGGTGACGTCGTCATCACGAACGACGGTGTGACCATCCTCAAAGAGATGGACATCGAGCACCCTGCAGCAAAGATGATGGTCGAAGTCGCAAAGACCCAGGACGATGAGGTCGGCGACGGAACCACCACCGCTGTAGTCGTTGCAGGAGAGCTTCTCAAGCGGGCAGAAGAACTTCTCGAGCAGGACGTGCACCCGACCGTCATCGCACACGGGTACCGTCTCGCAGCAGACAAGGCACAGGAGCTCATCAAGGAGATCGCCATCGAAGTCAAGTCCGATGACATCGAGATGCTCCGCAAGATTGCCGACACCGCAATGACCGGCAAGGGCGCAGAGGCTGCAAAGGACAAGCTCTGTGACCTCGTCGTCCGTGCAGTCACCCTCGTCGCAGATGAGGACGGCAGCGTCGACACCGACTACATCAAGATCGAGAAGAAGGTCGGCGGTACCATCGAGGACTCCGAGATCATCGAGGGCGTCGTCATCGACAAAGAGCGTGTGCACCCCTCCATGCCGAAACTCGTCCAGAATGCAAAGATCCTCCTCCTGAACGCACCTGTTGAGTTCAAGAAGACCGAAGTGGACGCAGAGATCTCCATCACCAGCCCCGACCAGCTCCAGATGTTCCTCGATGAGGAAGAGAAGATGATCAAGGGCATCGTTGATAAGATCGTCAAATCCGGTGCAAATGTCCTCGTCTGCCAGAAGGGCATCGACGACATCGCACAGCACTACCTCGCAAAGGCAGGCATCCTTGCCATCCGCCGTGTGAAGAAGTCCGACATGACCAAGCTCTCCCGTGCAACCGGTGCAGCTGTCGTCTCCTCCATCGACTCCATCGAGGAGTCCGAGCTCGGCACCACCGGCCGTGTCGAGGAGAAGAAGGTCTCCGGCGAAGAGATGATCTTCGTGACCGAGTGCACCAACCCGAAGGCAGTCACCCTCATGGTCCGCGGCGGTACCGAGCATGTCGTCGATGAACTCGACCGTGCCCTCGAAGACGCTCTGCGTGTCGTCTCCGTTGCAGTCGAGGACCACAAGTTCGTCGCTGGCGGCGGATCACCCGAGGTCGAGCTCTCCCTGCGTCTGCGTGAATACGCAGCAACCGTCGGTGGACGTGCACAGCTTGCCATCGAGGCATTCGCAGCAGCACTCGAGATCATCCCCCGCACCCTTGCAGAGAACGCAGGTCTCGACCCCATTGACATGCTTGTCGAGCTCCGCTCCGAGCATGAGGCAGGCCACAAGACCGCCGGTCTTGATGTCTTCGAGGCAAAGCCCCGGGACATGCTCGAGGCAGGCGTCATCGAGCCGATGCGTGTCAAGACCCAGGCAATCGCCTCCGCAGCTGAAGCAGCTGTTATGATCCTCCGCATCGACGATGTCATTGCGGCATCCAAGATGGGCGGCGACATGCCGTCACCCGAGGAAATGGCTGCCATGGGCGGCGGCATGGGCGGCATGGGCGGAATGCCCGGCATGATGTAAGTCAGGCCACCCCCCAATAACCATTTAAATAATATTCTCACTCCTGCCCGGAGCATTCCGGGCAG
The DNA here is from genome assembly GCA_041554835.1 of Methanogenium sp. Lineage (GTDB taxonomy): Archaea > Halobacteriota > Methanomicrobia > Methanomicrobiales > Methanomicrobiaceae > Methanovulcanius. The sequence goes on along the minus strand of JBFFLM010000013.1, from coordinate 945 downwards.
CTTATTTTATTCTCCGGTTCCCCCTGTTGAGGGGCGCGGGTGTCATATCGGATTTTCTGTCACATGATGGCATGGCTTTCGCCTGAAATCATCGAAAATCAATTTTAAATCCATTTTGGATTTAGATTTATCATTCAACCGAAAAATTTGATAATATCAAATTTTTTTGGCCGCCAAAGCATTTATTGGATAATAATTGGTACATTCGGGTGGTTATAAAAATCAGGAGAGTGGAACATGCTAAAACGGGGAATATGCTGTATACTGGTTTTCTGTCTGTGTGCGGGCATCGCCGCCGCCGGAGATTGGGAACTGCGGTTTGACACGAATATCGGGACGAATGATACCTCGCAGACGTATTTTGTTGTGGGGACGGATACCTATGGCTTGAATTCTTATAACGCCAGTCTCGATGTGGCGGCAACGCCCGGTGATCCGGGAATGTGGCTGGAAAAGAATGCCGGTATCCAGGTGATCTCCGATTACCGGAAAACACTGAATTCCATTAACCCCATTCAGTCGGTATACACGCTCAATGGTACGAATATCACCGACGCAGTGACTTTTTCTTTCCTTAACGTTGCTGATCTTCCGCCGATCGTGGGCAATATTACGGTGCGGTGGTATTACAATGCCACGATGCCTGTTGCAACGGAAATCAGTGAGGCGAACCCCTCTTTTACCATGTCTCCGTTTGCATTCAATGCCTCCGCTTCACCATACCTGCCCAATATCACGGTGATCTACACGGCACCACCGGCACCCGTTGCCAACTTCACCGCAAACGTAACCTCCGGCGATGCCCCGCTCACCGTGCAGTTTACCAATACATCGACCGGGTACGAGCCCTACAATCCTACTTGGGTATTCGGGGACGGGAGCGTAATGGTACTGAACCAGGAGACTCCTATCCATACGTTCGACAATCCGGGAATGTACGATGTC
>JBFFLM010000012.1:0-12388 GCA_041554835.1 Methanogenium sp. | reverse complement strand
TTTTGCCATAAAATTTTCGCCTCAAACATTGTGTTTGTTTACTCATCTGGCGCTACAAACGAAAACACACACAATATGGATGTCATACAGTGTGTTGCAACACACGTACCCACATGAAGTACGTAAGCAGTATCTTGCCAATGTGTTAAAAATAGGTTTCGCTTGGATCCGCGATTAATCGTGTAGAATTAACCGGAATTTACTAATTTTTCTTTGCGAATTGCCAAAAGTCAATGAGTACCGGATACCGGGGAGAAAAAAAGATACCGGGGTATTATTCCCCGTTTCCAATCTCTGCCTTCAACTCTGCAATGGTTGCCTTGCGCTCCGCATAGGCATCGTGCTGGTGAATGGACTCCTCATTCGTCTGTTGGATGGTAATAATCGAATCTCCGGGCAGATATGAGAACTTCTGGACGACCTGCTTTGCCATCTCACGGACACAGTCCTCCACGAACCGGGCGTTCTTGTGCGCCGAAAAGACGACATAGGATTCGTCTCCGCGCTTGAGAAGCTCGAAAATACGCGCGCTCATCGAGTCTTTGAGGACGTTGATGATGTCATCGAGTTCGACCCGTTGATCGTCATCGGTCTCGATCATCAGGTATCCCTTGCCCCGCTGGTTGTGGGAGGCCATGGGGATGGCATCGAGGAACGCCGCGATCTTCTCCTCATCGATGTCGAGATCCCTAAGCTTGTTCGAGGCGAGCTCCTTCATGATGTTCTGGGCACAGGGACAGGCGGTGATGCCGGTGACCTCGGCCCCGATCATCCGCCGGACGATGGGACGACCGTTGTTGCGGTCGGCAATGGCACTTGCGTGCACCTCGACGACTTCATCACACTCGGTCTCGGATACCGGCGTCTCACGCTTGACCATGTAGAGGCTCTTCATGTTGACCTCCGTGCGGTCGGCATACTCGTGGTGGTCGAGGAGCTTTCGTGCAACTGCGTTGCAGACCTCCTCGATGCCGTTGACCATGCCCTCGGTGGTCTCCTGGAGGACTTCGTCGATGACCTCGAAGTTCCTCGAGAGATTGGCACCTTTCAGGCTGCTCGGAAGATCCACATAGACATTAAATCGTGAGATGAAGATGACCGGGCGCTTTCCCGGTCGTGCAACCTCCACCAGTTTCTGAACATTCTTTACGCCGACACGGGTGAGGTTGATCCTCACTTCCGGCAGGTTAGACTGTGTATCTGGGAGTTCCATTGTTGACCTCAGTAGTTGGGGAAATGGTTCCTTTCCGGAAAAATTTCAACAAGTATCATGCCATTTCCTTTGAGTAGTGTTAGGTTTTTTATCCTATGCTATAATATTTATGAAGGACGCCTGTTGGCTCAAGGAAGTGAAAAATGATACAGAAATACTACGAATCGGATGCAGACCTTGGAGATCTTGCCGATTGCAAGATCGCTGTCATCGGCTACGGATCACAGGGCCGGGGCCAGGCCCTCAACCTGCGCGACTCGGCTCTTGACGTGGTCATTGGTCTTCGACCGGGAAAATCCTGGGAGAAGGCCTCCGCTGACGGCTTCGAGGTCTACGATGTCGAGACCGCGGCTAAAATGGCGGATGTAGTCATGATTCTTCTCCCCGACGAGACACAGGCGGCGGTGTACCGGGCGTCGATCCTGCCCAACCTGAAGGAGAACGACTGCCTGATGTTCTCCCACGGGTTCAATATCCACTTCGGACAGATCGTCCCCCCGCCCACGGTGGACGTGATCATGGTGGCCCCCAAGGGACCTGGCCACATGGTCAGAAGAGTCTTCGAAGACGGCGGCGGGGTCCCGGCCCTCATCGCGGTCCACCAGGACCACACGGGACAGGCACGAAAGCGCGCCCTTGCCTACGCGATGGGCATCGGCGCGACCCGTGCGGTCGTCCTCGAGACCGACTTCAAGGAGGAGACCGAGACCGATCTCTTCGGCGAACAGGCGGTCCTCTGCGGCGGCATGACCTCGCTCATCAAATCCGGCTTCGAGACCCTCGTCGAGGCGGGGTACGCCCCGGAGATGGCCTACCTCGAGGTCCTGCACGAGTGCAAGCTCATCATCGACCTCATCTACGAGGGCGGATTTTCCAAGATGCGTGACTCCATCTCCAACACCGCCGAGTTCGGCGACCTCACCCGCGGCCCGAAGGTCATCGGCCCGGAGGTGAAGGTGGCGATGAAGGAGGTGCTCCGGCAGATCCAGGACGGGGAGTTCACCCGCGAGTGGATGCTCGAAAACCAGGTCGGCCGCCCGGTCTTCAACTCCCTGGAGCGCCAGGGCGAGGAGCACCAGATAGAAAAGGTCGGCAGGGAAGTCCGCGGGCTCATGCCGCAGTTCCGCGACCTCGCCGACTGAACGATACCGGCAATTCCCTTTTTTCCTTTTTTTTAATTTCCGTTTCCCCCGACCGGAGGGTGTGTGATGTCGCCCCATGGTATGCGATACGGGAGCGGAAAAATCCGGGCGACGGGAACAGGGGAACCGGAGGCGGCGTCACGGGGAAGAAGAATGCGGGCAGGGGGCGGCGGAGAAGGGGCGGCGACCGGGAGAAAGGATGAGCAGGGGGAAGAGGAAGAGGAGGCAGGACAGAGGAATGCACTCCTCCTCCCGACGCCGTCACCCTTAATCGTTGCAGACGGGCAGGAGGCCGGGGTGGTTCCCGGTGAGGCAGCGCCCGCCGCCGGGGGTGACGACGAAGGTGTTCTCGGTCCCGACCATCCCGACGCCGGGAATGCCCTTTTTGGGTTCGAGGGCAAAGGTCATGTTCTCCTGCAGGGGCTCCGTAAAGCCGCGGGCGATGACCGGCAGCTCGTCGATCTGCAGGCCGATGCCGTGGCCGAGGAACTTCACCGTCCGCCCGCCGTAGCCCATGAAGTTCTCGAGAAACGCAGGGTCGAGGTCCGCCATGATCGTCTCGTATATCTCCGCGGGGGTGATGCCCGGCCGGAGCATCGCCGCTATTTTGTCCTGCACCCCGACGCAGGCGACGTGCGCCTCCACCGCCGCGTCCGGGAGGGTGCCGCAGTAGACGTAGGTCATCGTCTTGTCCGTGTGGTAGCCGTCGACCCCGCAGCCCACGTCCACGAAGACGAGGTCGCCCTTCTGCAGGGTCCGTTCCCGGCTCCCGAGGAGGGGGACGGCGGCGCTCATCCCGTAACAGCCGCCCGGCCCGTCGAAGCAGGTGGGGTAGAGGGAACTCTCCCCGAAGCCCAGCTGCCCGAGGATCATCTCGGTGTCGAACATCCCGAACCGGACCGTCCCGTGATGGCCCTCCTCGACGAGGGCGGGATAGAGGGAGCTCGCAAAGACGGCCTCGCTTACGCCCTCGCGGAGGAGCTCCGGGACCCGCTGTTCGAGGACGTGCCGGTGGATATGTCCCGCCTCCTCCATGAGGGAGAGTTCGTAGGCGCTCTTGATGGAGCGCACCGCGGCGATCTGCCGGTCGGCCGGGCGGACGCTCGCGCAGGGGAAGTGCTTCCTGAACCGGTCCAGAAAGGCGAGCGTGACGATCTCCGTCTCCATGTGAACGGTCGCAGGGACGTCCGTTGCGGCGCCCGCGTCGCGATAGCTTCCCATGGGCCGGATGTCGGGGAACCGGGACTCCGCCAGCGCCCGTTCATGGCTCCGGCGCACCCAGAAGACGGCCTCCCCGTCACGGGGGATGAGGAGGAGCCCGTCCTGCATCGTCCCGGTGAAGTAGTAGAGGTTGACTTTGCTCACGACGGCGGCAAGCGCCCATTCGGCGTCGGTCAGGTCCATCTCCTCGCGGAACCGGGCCATCCGTGACCTGAGCTCGGATGAAGGGACGCGTGATTGCATACCGCACTATTGGGGTCCGGGAGCATAAAAAGTGCATCCGGCGGGGCACGGGGCGGCGGGAGGCGGGAGACGGGGAGCCTGTGGATGTCGTGGATACCGGCAGATACCCGTGGATATCCGCGGATATCCGCGGCTCACCGGAATGCAGGAAAAATTATGGATGAAAAAGCGGAAAAACCCTGTGGGGGAGGGATGAACTCCTCCTCAGTCGACGCGGGTCTTCGAGCGGATCTCCTCGCCCCACCCGGAGCTTCGTTCGCCCTCGGCGAGCATCTCCTCCACCCAGATGCGGGCGATCGCATTGCCCGCCTGGAAGGCGATCACCTCGAGGGACATGAGCGAGGAGTCTGAGATCTCCTCCGGGTAGTTGGAGCCGAGCAGGAGAAAGCCGATGGACGAGGTGTTGTAGACGATGGGGATGACGAGGACCACCTGGACACGGGCATTGCCCACCTCGCAGCCCAAGAGCTCCTTCATCTCGTCGAAGAACGAGTAGATGCATTCCCCTTTGGCAACGGTGCGGCAGATGGGGGCGCTCTTCTCAAAGGAGCGGATGGAGTCGATGAACGACTCGGAGAACCCGGTGAACCGGGCGACCTCGAAGCGTTCGGTCCGCGGGTTCTCCAGGTACAGGGCCCCGAAGGACATCTCCGCCACCTTGCAGGCGGTCGTAAGCGTGAGCTCGAGGGCCGTATCGAGCGAGCGGGTCGCGGCAAGGCCGAGGCCGAGGTCGCGCTGGGCGATGAGCTGGTCCACCATCTGACGCCGCTCCGTGATATCGTAGATGGTGCCCTGGACGGCGTATATTCTGCCGGACTTCTTCCGGAGGTAGTGGGCGAACTCCTGGACATACCGCACCTCGCCCTCCTTGGTCATGATGCGGTACTCGATGTCGGTGGAGAGGGCGGGGTCCTTCTCCGCCTCCTTCATCGCATCGTAGATGAGGGGCAGGTCCTCGTGATGGACGAGGATGTCCCATGAGATCTCCTTGCCGTTGATCTCCTCGGACGTGTATCCCGTAATCGGCTCGATCGCCCCGTGGCAGAAGATCACCGAGAGGTCGGGTCTTCGCTCGAAGGCGATGCCGTTGAAGTTTTCTATGATGAACCGGTAGCGCTCCTCGCTCTCGTGCAGGGCACGCTCGAGGGCGTTGTTCTTCACCATCCGGCGGACCTGCGAGGCGAGTTCGTTGAACTCGGAGCCGGGGTCGTCCCCCTTGGGCAGGTAGTAGTCGGCGCCGTTTTTGAGGGCGCTTATCACCACGTCCTCCTGGCCGAGGACGGTGTACATCAGAAACGGCATGTCCGGGTAGCGGATACGCACTCTCTTCAGAAACGTGATGCCGTCCATCCCCGGCATCTGGTAGTCGGAGATGACCGCATCGAGATGCTCGCTTCTGAGTATCTCCATCGCCTCGTCACCATTCTTGGCCGTCACCACCTCGATGTCCCCGGAATGTTCGAGGAGAATTTTGCCTACCTCGAGAAGGGAGGGTTCGTCGTCTGCCAGGAGTATCCGAATCATATTGTGCCACCACTTACGGACGGGATGAAGGGAGTATCCCGTCCTTTCTATTCAAACATCATCCTGCTACGTATTGAATCAAGCGCTTCGTCCCGTTCGCCCGCTGAAATGAGAAGCGTCGTCTCCCCTATGACGATCTCCATATCCCCGCCGCCGATGGTGCCGATGACGGTGTACGGAAGATCGCCGAGCACGGCGGGATCGGCGACGGCCGCAAGGAACCGGCCGGGGGCCTCGGAGAAGAGCACCTCCCACGGGTCGCCCTCAAGCGCCGCCATGCAGCCGTCGTCGCAGCCGGCAAGGGCGGCAAGCAGGCCGCCGGAGGAGATGTCGGTGACGGCGACACCCTGCCGGGCGAGGTCACGGATGGCTGGGAGGAGCGCGATGTCGGCCATGCGGGGCGCACTGCCGCCGCAGCCGGTCACGACGTCGAGGATGCTGCCGCCGAGGGCGGGGGCGGCCTCGCCGATGAGAACGAGCGTGTCCCCCACGTCGGGGGCGGCGGGGACGAGAAGCGGGCCTTTGCCTGCCATGCCGATCGAGGGCGTCGGCTTGATCTGGGTATCGAACTCGTCGCTCTCGTTGTAGAGCGAGACGTTCCCGCCGACGACCGGTGTCCCGAGGGCACGGGCCATGTCGCCCATGCCGGCGACCGCCTGCGAAAGCTGCCAGTAGACTTCAGGGTGGACCGGGCTTGCGAAGTTGAGGCAGTTGACGATGCAGAGGGGGTCGGCGCCGAGGCAGGCGAGGTTCGCGGCGTTCTCGTAGACCGAGTTTGCCGTCCCGTCGTAGGGGCGAAGGGCGATGTGCCGGGGGAAGCAGCCGCAGGAGAGCGCAAGCGCCCCGTCGCCGAGGCGCAGGAGCCCGGCGTCGCCGCCGACGGCGACGGTGCGGAGCTGGACGTCGTGGTCGTACTGCCGGGAGACCCAGTCCTTGCGGGCGATGTCGGGGTGGGCGAGGACCTGCAGGCAGACGTCCTTCAGGTCGCCTGCGGGGGCGGCGTACGGCACCTCGTTGTCGTAGGGCGCAACCTCGCGTGTCTCGGCGGGGGCGCCCTCCACGAGGAGGTCGATGGGGAGGTCGCAGACCGTCTCGCCGTTGAAGGTGACGATGTAGCGGTTCTCGGGGATCACCTCGCCGATATCGCTCCACTTCAGGTCGTACTTCTCGATGATGGCGGTCAGCGCCGGGACATCCTCCGGGGCGACCTCCATGAGCATGCGTTCCTGGGACTCGGCGAGCAGGATCTCGACCTCGTTCATCCGCTGTTCGCGGAGGTGGACGTGGTCGGCCACGATTCTCGCCCCGTGGGTGGAGGACATCTCGGAGGAGGCGCCGGCAAGGCCAGCGGCCCCGAGGTCGCGGCAGGCGACGATCTTATCCGTCGCCTTCATCTCGAGGGTCGCCTCGATGAGGAGTTTTTCAGTATAGGGGTCGCCGACCTGGACGCAGGGCCGATCCTCGGCCTCGGCGTCCTCGGAGAGGTCGCGGGACGCAAAGGAGGCGCCGCCCAGCCCGTCGCGGCCGGTGGAGGCCCCGTAGAGGATGAGGCGGTTGCCGGGCTTCTTCACGCGGGCGGTGAGGTAGGTATCGGGGTCGACGACGCCGACACAGACGACGTTGACGAGAGGATTGCCGCTGTAGGCCTCGTCGAAGACGAGTTCGCCGCGGACGACCGGGACGCCGATGCAGTTGCCGTAGTCGCCGATGCCCTGGACGACGTGTTCGAAGAGGTAGCGGTTCTTCTCGTCGGTCAGCGGCCCGAAGTAGAGGGGGTCCATCAGGGCGATGGGGCGTGCCCCCATCGAGATGATGTCACGGACGATGCCGCCCACCCCGGTCGCGGCCCCGTCGTACGGGTCCACGTAGGACGGGTGGTTGTGCGACTCCATCCCGATGGCGATCGCGCAATCATCGGAGTAGCGGACGATGGCGGCATCGTCCCCCGGTCCGAGGAGCACGTTTTCCCCCGTCGTGGGGAGGGTCTTCAAGAGTGCCTTCGTGGAGCGGTAACTGCAGTGTTCACTCCAGAGGTTGTCAAAACAGGCGATTTCGAGGTCGGTGAGGGTGCGCCCCAGCTGACCCTCGAGATAGGCAAGATCCCCGGCAGATACCATGGTGCAGAATGGTTGGTAGCGTGCACTAATAAGAGTGCGCATCAGGGGGCCTGTTTATAAAGCGGCCCACGACCGGTCCCTCAAAAGCACTATTAAGAGCGTGCAGAACCAATGGTATACGCATGACCGACCCGTACGAAGCGTTGCTGGACAAGGCATATGAAAATATTACGGAGACCTCGGGCGATGAGGGGCGGTTCACCGTCCCCCGGGCAAAGGTCTTCATTGAAGGAAAAACCACCGTTTTGGAGAATTTCGGGGACATCGCCTCGGTGCTCCGCCGTGATGTGGACCACTTCATGAAGTTCCTCCTCGGCGAGCTCGGGACCTCCGGAAAGATCGACGGGAACCGTGCGGTCTTCAACGGCAAGTTCGAGATCGAACAGATCCGCGCCCTCGTGGAGAAGTACACCGAAGACTTCGTGATCTGTTCCGAGTGCGGCAAGCCGGACACCCGCCTGGTAAAGGACGGGCGCATTACGCTGCTCCGCTGCGACGCCTGCGGCAGCCACAGGCCGATCCGCAAACGCCGGGTCAGAACCGAACCGGTCGGCAGCCAGCTCGAGGAGGGCAAGATCATGGACGTCGAGATCGAGTTCCTCTCACGCCGTGGCGACGGGGTCGCAAAGATCGGCAAGTACACGATGTATGTGGCGGGTGCAAAGCCGGGCCAGAAGGTCAAGGTAAAGATCACCCGTATCGCAGGGTCCATCGCGTTTACCGAACGGGCAAATTAGAAGATTTCGGGGAATATCCCCGCCATACTTTTTTGTTCTCCTCCCGGTTCCGGGCTGTTCCTGTCAGATGAGGCGTAGTGCGGCAGAGCGGACGCTCTGCAAAGGCTCTGCAAAGGCTCTGCAAAGGCTCTGTACATGCCCGGCACATGCCCTGCAAGGAAACAGGCAGGCGCAGGCGTGCGGCCTTTGCGGCCGGATGGCGGATGGCTGAGCGCCATGCCGGGGCGCCGGGGCTCCCGTGGAGACGATGGCACCATAATCAGCGCTAAAAAGAGGGGCCCGCGGCGGCTGCCGCAGGGATTACTGTTTTTCTATCTGTGCGACCAGGTCGGTGCAGTCTGCTGAAATGCGCTGTGCCGCCGAGATGATGGCGGCAACGGGGTCGGCGCCGCCCCGGGTGGTGACGAGGAGGGTCGGATCGACGAAGTGGTAGCGGAAGTCATACGATGCGACATCGACGGCCGGGTCGGTAAGGATCTCATTGGTGAGGGCGTTTAAGTAGGTGTGATTCTCCCCCACAAAGGAGATGCGCACCTTGTCCGCCTCAAGCTCGATGATCTTGATATCCATAAGTACCGTATAACTACGGGGAATGACGGGATATAAGTATTGGTGAGGGCGGCCCCCTCCGGCCGACGTCGGGGCACCACCGGGGAATGCGAAGGCAAAGAAGGGCGGCGACGATGAGAAACGGGATGACGGAGGCGGCCGGGGGACGGGTATGCCGTGCGCTGCCCGCACCGGCGGGACCGGGAGAGCGGAGAAGGAACTATTTCCGCATCAGAGGCATACGCGCCCGCAGGTTTCAAAAACAAGTGCCGTGCACTTCTCCTTTGCAAACAGGCTTTAATAGTAGGGGATAAGTAACCCTTGCACCTGGGGGGGAAAGCGGCTACGGACACGACACGACCAGACCCGACGGGGGAAGTGCATGAATTGGTACATGCCCTGCACTCCGGGGACATCCTCCGGAGGCTCGAGGCGATTTCCCGGGCCGGGTCGCTCGGCAGTCCGGTAATAGTGCCGCTCCACAGAGTGCTCAACGAAGGCGATGCCAGTGCCCGCTGGGGGGCGGCACTGGCATTGGTACGGGTGGGAAGTCCCGCCGTCGAATGCCTCATAGACACCTTTTCCAGTCCATCACCGGGGAGCGTGCCCGCCATGTGGGCCGCCGGAAAGATCGGCGATCTGCGCTCGGTTTCCCCGTTGAACAACGTCCTCTGCGAATCACCCGAGGAGTTCCACCGCGTTGTCGCCGCATCGGCCCTGCTTGCCATCGGCCACCCCGACGGGTGCGCCCGTGTCGAGGCAATGCTGGGAGCGCATGACGCGCATTTTGCAAAATCCCTTGCGCAGATCGGTTGTTTTGGATAGATAGGCGCTATTGCACGGCTCTTCTGCATGGCACTTCAGGGGCGTCACCCCGAAATTCGACGAATTCGGGCTATTTTTGCGCAAAATCTTGGATCAATTTATATACGATATTATTTCACGTTTATTTGCCGAAGAGACATCGGCAGACCCTGTTTCAGGGGGGGGTTTGAATGGCAGGACAGACAGGAGAGAAGGATCGCGATCCCGACATTACGGGCAGGCTGATGAGGATCATCAGGTTCCGGCCCAAAGGGGTGACGATCTCGGAACTGGCACGGGAAACGAAGGTCAACCGCAACTCTGTTGCAAAGTACATGGAGATTCTCCAGGTGGCGGGTCAGGTTGACATGAAGGTGGTCGGCAACGCAAAGGTCTACTCCGTAGCAACACGGGTGCCGATTGCGACGATGATCAACACATTTTCAGAATACATCATTGTCCTCGATGCACGGGGACAGATTGCTCTTATCAATGACCAGTATCTCCATTTCGCAGATCTTGCCAAGGAAGACGTTATCGGGCACCGGATAGGGGAGGTCAAACTCCCCGGCCTTACCCCCGATGTGATCACGTTCATCCGCGACGGCCTCGAGGGGAGAGAGGCGTCGCTCGAGGTGACCATCGAGAAGAACGGCGGGGAGTACTTCTTTGCCATCCGGTGCATCCAGACGGTGCTCGAGGGAGGGGGCCACGGCACCCTCATCATCCTGCGGGACATCTCCGAGCATCGCCGGGCGGAGATCGCCCTTCAGGAGAGCGAGAATCTCTTCAGGACGCTCTTTGCAAGCGTCCACATGCCCATCTTCCTGCACACGTCCGCCTCCGAGGAGATCCCGGGGAGATTCATCGAGGTGAACGAGTCTGCATGCAGGGCATTCGGCCATACCCGCGAGGAGATGCTCTCGATGAGCATCGCCGACCTCTACCCGCAGGGTGAGGACGGGACCCGGCCGGAACTCTTCCCCTTCAAGGAGGGGAAGACCTTTACTTTCGAACGACACCTGCGCACACGGCGCGGAGCCACCGCACCGTTTCGCATCAACACCCAGTTCCTCGTGATGGACGGCAGGGAGGCAATCCTCTCCATCGCACGGGACATCACCACCGAACAGGAGCTCACCGAACAGCACCGGCAGCACATCCATGACCTCGGGTTTCTGGCAACCACCTCGAGCGAGATTGCATCCTTCGGGCCTGAGCGAGACCTGTTCTCCTACATCACGGACACCATCTGCCGGACCCTTCCTGCGGGGTCCGCCATGGTCGCCACGCCGTCCGCGAGGGACGACGCGGCCTGGATTGTCCGGGCGGTGCAGACCGCGGACCCCGCCGGAAGTTCCGGCGCATGCGAACCGGTTTCACCCGGCACGACTCTTACGATGACAGACGACCTGATTGCACGGCTCGGGACGGGGGATATGCTCGGGCCGGTGACCGGGGAGGACGGGCAGAAAGACCAGCGTCTCTTTGCACAGGACCTTCCCGGCACGATGCGATGCTACAAAAAAGGGCTCGTGGTGGATGGCGAGCTCTTCGGCATGGTCGTCTTCGCCCTGCCGGAGGAGGCATACGGGGAGAGCCTCCGCCTGCTTGAGGCGTTCTGCGACCAGGCGGCGGTGGCCCTTCGCCGCCAGGCGGCAGAGGAGGAGCTGACCGCGACGAACGCGACGCTCCGCCGCAAACTTGTTGAGCACGAGCGCGACCTCGTGCACATGAACGAGATCCTCAACATTCTCAATGTTGAACGCAGCTACCTCGACCGGGCACTCTCTGAACAGACGGAGTTCATTGTCAAGTGCCTGACCATCTCGGGGCTTGCCATCGTGGGACTCGACCGCGAAGGCACGATCACCGAAATTAACCACAACGCATGCGAGATCATCGGCGCCGAGGAGGGGGACCTCATCGGGCACGACTGGTTCAGGGAACTGGTCGCCGGGAGCGGGGGTGCGGGAGCCTCCGACCTCCACACGACGCTGATCGACGGCACGCTCAAGGCCGGCATCTCGGCAAAGCCGGTCACCTGCACCGACGGGACGAAGAAGAACATGGTATGGCTCGCCCACCGGGCCAACGCCGGCCAGGACAACCCGACGAAGGTCTTCTGGTTCGGCGAGGAGGCACCGGGCGAACGCATCATGGAGCTGTCGGTGAACCTCTAAAAGACCGGGGCGGGCGGGGGGATGCCCGCCCGGTTCTTTCCAACTCCATTCTTTCATTCTTCCATTCTCTCAGGCATCGCCCGCAGGGCGGGGGGCGGCACACCCTCCGTCGCGGGCAATGATATCTTTTCTTGCAGGACGACCAATGCTGGTATATACGCGGGAGGCCGGTTATGGGAGACGACGATGAGTGCAGGATGCAGGAGAGGTGTGCACAGGAGGCCGACCGCATCCAGCGCTTCTTCGGCCGCCCGTTCTTCCTGAGCGCCACGATCGGCATCCCCTTCTGCGTCTTCAAGATGCTCTTCGGGATCACGGCGGTCCGGGTCGGCACGGGGGCGGCCGGGATCTTCGCACCCTTCGCCGGAACGGGTCTCTCTTTGGCGCTCGCGGTCTTCGGCTGGCTCGTCGTCGCCTGGGCGGCGGCGGACCTTCTGATGAATGCGGGGCGAAGCACTCTCGACCTCCTCGGCCGGTCCGCCCCCTTCGAGTACTGCACGATAGCACAGGCGGGCCGCCTCGTGGGACGCCCGCTTGCCTTTCTTGCCATCGACACCTTCCTCTCCTTTGCGATCATCTGTCTGATGCTCTGGTCCGGGTGGATTGTGCTCCTCACGACGGGCGAGGCCTACCTCTGGTATGCGGCGACGACGAT
>JBFFLM010000011.1:0-12834 GCA_041554835.1 Methanogenium sp. | reverse complement strand
GTCTGCGATGGCGGCGGCACACGTGATATACGCCTCCGCGTTGTCCCGTGCCTCCTGTTCGGTCTGTGCAAACTCCCCGAGGGGGTGAAGAATCCCCCGGATCCCCTCGTCCGTCCGGTCAGAGCACCAGGCAAGAGCGCCTGGCAGGTCGGGGAGGGCCCAGCGATGCGGGTCTGTCGGTCCTGTCATGATGGTAGGTTCCTACAGGCGTGTCCTTGCCTGTTCGTGCAGGTAGCTCAGGAGGTAATACGGGCCTCCCACCCCTTTTCCGGTCGCGCCGCTCGCCTTCCAGCCGCCGAAGGACTGGGCGCCTGGCCATCCTCCGGTCGTAGCCCCGCCTTTGCGGTTTGCGTAGCATACCCCGAAACGGATCTGCTCGAAGAACTCGTCGGCCTCGGCGGGGTCTTCGGTAAAGATGCCCGCCGTCAGTCCGTAGTCGGTGTCGTTCGCACGCTGGAGCGCCTCTGAGAGGGTGGTGTACGGGGCGAGGATGACGAAGGGGACGAAGAGCTCTTCCTTCATCAGCCGGTGGGTGTCGGGAATGTCCGTGACCACTGTCGCCTCCGGGTAGTAGCCCTCGTCGCGGATGCCGCCGCGTACAAAATCGCCACCGCAGAGGACGGTTCCGCCCGCCTGCCGCGTCTCCTCCACCGAGGCCCGGAAGCGTGCTGCCGCCCGCTCGTCGATGACCGGCCCCATGAACGTCTCCCTGAGGCGTGGGTCGCCTGCGGTGATCTCCTGTACACGCTTCGTGAGGGCTCCTGCGAACGCGTCGAAGACGGTTTCGTGGATATAGACCCTCGAGGTGGCGCTGCATTTCTGACCGGTGGCACCGAAGGCGCCACGGGTGACGCCCTCCACGGCCTTTGCAAGGTCGGCATGGGCGGTAACGATGCAGGGGTTTTTACTCCCCATCTCGAGGACGATCGGTTTCGGGTACGGCTGGGAAGCCGCAAACTCACGTTTGAGGCGCATTCCCACGGCCCGTGACCCGGTGAAGGCGATGCCCGCCACCTTTGGTGAGCCGACGATTGCGTCCCCGAACGGCTCGCCAGGTCCGGTGATGAGGTTGATGACGCCGTTAGGGACGCCCGCTGCAAGGGCATGATAGAGGTGGACGGCGGTAAGAGGTGCGGCGCTCGTCGGCTTGAGGATGGCCGTGTTACCCGTCATGAGTGCCGAGGCGGCTGCCCCCGCGGCAAGGGTGAGGGGGAAGTTGAACGGAGAGATGATTGCCCAGACGCCATACGGGCGCATTACGCTCGTATGGGGCTGCGCCGGCGTGCTTGCCGGCATCTGCGCGACAAAGCCGTTATGCTCCCACATCTGGCGTGCGTTGTAGCGGAGAAGTTCGATCGCCTCGCCGACCTCGGCAATGGACTCGCCCCGTGGTTTGCCCGATTCAAGAGTTATAAGCGCCGCGAGGAGGAAGAGCGACGCCTCGAGCCGGTCCGCCGCCTCTTCGATGATCACCGTCCGCTCCTCCCACGGCCGGTTCTGCCACCCCTCAAAGGCGGCGTCCGCCGCGTCGATGGCCGCCCCGGCAAGCCCGGCTCCCGCCCGCTGGAAGGTCCCGATGACAAGCCGCCGGTCGATGGGTGAGGTGACCGTAAAGGTCTCCCCCGCATATGCCTCCCTCCCGCCGATATAGAGCGGGTGGGTTGTTCCCAGGAGTTCTTCTGCCTGCGCAAGCCCGTCTTCGAATTGCGGGTGTATGCTTTCGTCCCCTTCGAGTGAGACATAGGTGATTGTTCCGATCCCTCTTCCCTCCCTGTTGTGGATGGGGAAGAAACACCCTGACTATTGATAATGGTTTGGATCGCCGGTAAAATCTGGTGAATTCAGGGGAAAATAGAGATTTTTCACAAGATTTGCCGCCTTTTTATCCCGGAGGGGAATGGGGGCGGAGATTCTGCATCTCCTCATATACCGTCCCTGCGCAGGGGACAGGTCATGCAGTGGCTCCCTCCGCGACCCCGGCCGAGCTCGGATCCGCTGATGGTGAGCACGTCGATGCCTGCCTCCTCCAGGTTCCGGTTCGTGCAGGTGTTGCGGGCGTAGGCAACGACGACGCCCGGCCGCAGGGCGAGGACATTGTTGCCGTCGTCCCACTGTTCGCGGGCGGCCTCATACCGGTCGCCGCCGGTGGGAATGAGCGTGATGCCGTCCTCGCCGAGGGCGTCTGCAACGGCGGCGGGAAAGCTCACCTCCTCTCCGACCGCAAAGGCGGCGTCCCCTTCCCCTGGGTAGATGGACCATGCGGAGGTCTGGTCAAGGACCCGGGGGTACACGGTCGCGGTTGCGGCATCCAGCATGGTAAAGATCGTATCAAGGTGCATCTGGGCACGTTCGGGCGGGATGCTGCAGACGATCACCCGGTCCGCGGCCCCTGCGGTAAAGAGCCGGTCGGCGAGCTGTTCGACACTCACGGCGTTCGTCCGGGCGGTGAGGCCGACGAGGACGGTGCGCTTCCCGATGGGCATTACATCGCCCCCCTCCAGCGAGGCAAGGCCGAAGTGTTCCTTCCCCCATGTGGCACCGGCATCCGCAGGGTACCAGACGGGGAAGATCTCCGCGGCAAAGAGGGGGTGATAGCGGTAGACGGCTGCGACGTTTGCCACTTCGCGCCGACGAATGGGATGATGCATCGAACTCAGGCAGACCCCTTCGTAGACCCAGAACGAGGAGTCCCGCGTAAAGAGCGTGTTCGGGAGAGGCGGGAGGAGAAAATCGTCCGGGGAGGCGGTGGCGGCCGTCAGTGATCGTTCGGCTCCCGCCGGAAGTCCGATGCAGCCCGCCTCGGCATAGGTCATCCCGCCGATCATGAGGCGGGAAAGGAGGGCGGGGTCCATGCCGAGGAGCAGATCGGTGAGGTGGTCCCTGAGGGAGATGCCGACGGTGAGGTCGTTGATCAGAAGGGACGCCGCCTCCTCGCGGGCAGCGTCGCTCCCCCGGAAGGTCTCCTCGAGCAGGTGATGGAGGTAGAGGACCTGGACACCTTCGTTGTAGAGGAGGGTGGTAAACTCGTCGTGCTCCTCACGTGCCCGGTCCACCCAGGGGATGTCGTCGAAGAGGAGGGCATCGTGGTTGTCCGGGGTCAGCCTCCTGAGCGAGAGGTCCGGAAGGTGGACGAGGGCCGTTCTCAGCTGGCCCACCTCGGAGTGGACGCCGAACTCAGGCATGCCCCAGTCCCCCGCCGCCGACCTGGGTTCCTGCGGTGCCTGCCACCAGCTCTTCCAGGTCCGTGAGGCTGCCTATGGCCGCCCGGCCACCCGTCCGGTTGACGAACCGGCAGGCGGCCTCGACCTTCGGGCCCATCGATCCTTCTGCAAAACGGTGGGTGCCAAGCTCTTCGGGGGTCACCCCGCCGATGCGTTCGGCGTGGTCGGTGTCCCAGTCGAGGTAGACCCCGTCCACGTCGGTTGCCATGACGAGGAGGTGGGCCTCCACCTCCTCTGCGAGGAGGGCACTGGCAAGATCCTTGTCCACCACCGCCTCAACACCGTGGAGCGTCCGTTTCCGTTCGGTCGTAAAGGCCGTGGGAATCCCCCCGCCTCCGGTACAGATGACGATGGCGCCCTTCTCCAGGAGCCAGGTGACCGGCCGGATCTCGAAGATGCGTTTCGGGTCGGGGGAAGGGACGACCCGGCGCCACCGTCCTCCATCACGGGCGAAGGTCCAGTTTCGTTCCCCTTTGATGGCGTCCACCTGTTCCTTTGTATAGACCGGGCCCACGAACTTCGTGGGATGTTCGAAGGCGGGGTCCTCCGGATCCACCTCGACCATGGTGAGGATGGTGGCGATCGGCGTGTGGGGCGGGAGGAGACCCGAGAGTTCCTGTTCGACCATGTAGCCGATCATCCCCTCGGTCTCCGCACCGAGAACGTCGAGGGGGTAGGCCTCGGTGCCTGCATAGGCCGCCTGGAGGGCGAGAAGACCGACCTGAGGCCCGTTGCCGTGGGTAAGGACGATCTCGTGGTCCCGCGCCAGCGGGGCAAGGGCGGCGACGGCCCGGTGGATGTTCTGCCGCTGGACAAAGGCGGTCATCGGTTCGCCCCGGCGCAGGAGGGCATTGCCGCCGAGCGCAATGACGATTCTCATTGCGCCATCGCCCCCGAGCAGAGTGTTGCGACCATGACCGCCTTGATCGTGTGCATGCGGTTCTCCGCCTGGTCGAAGACGACGGACCGGTCGGATTCGAAGACTTCGTCGGTCACCTCGAGGGCGTCGAGGCCGTACCGCTCGTATATTTCCTCACCCACCGTCGTCTCCCGGGTGTGGAAGGAGGGGAGGCAGTGCATGAACCTGACTGTGGGGTTGCCTGCCGCCTCGAGGACATCCCACGTGACCTGGTAGGGAGTCAGGAGGCGGATCCGTTCGTCCCAGACCTCCTGCGGTTCGCCCATTGAGACCCAGACGTCGGTGTAGATGAAGTCTACATCCTTCACCGCCTCCCCGATCACCTCCGTGAGCATGATCTTCGCCCCTGACGTGCGGGCGATCTCCCAGCAGGTGCTGACGAGGCTCTCGTCCGGCATGAGGGACGGCGGGCCGCAGATGCGGATGTCCATGCCGAGCTTTACCGCTCCCACGAGGAGCGAGTGGGCGACGTTGTTTCTCCCGTCGCCCATGAAACAGAAGCTGATATCCTGCGGCGGCCGTCCGGCATGCTCGACCATCGTGAGGATATCGGCAAGGATCTGGGTCGGGTGAAACTCGTCGGTCAGGCCGTTGTAGACCGGGACTCCCGCATAATCTGCGAGTATCTCGGCATTCTCCTGCGAAAATCCCCGGTACTCGATGGCGTCATAGAGCCGTCCGAGCACCCGTGCGGTATCCTTCATCGATTCCTTGTGGCCGATCTGCGTCCCCTCGGGTCCGAGGTAGGTGACATGGGCCCCCTGGTCGTGGGCGGCAACCTCGAATGCGCACCGGGTGCGGGTGGAACTCTTCTCGAAGATGAGCGCGATCTGCATGCCGCTGAGGTACTGCTTTTCCCGGCCCTGTTTTCTTGCGATCTTCAGGTCGGCGGCAAGGCCCATGAGGGCGGCAAGCTCTTCCGGTTCAAAATCGAGGAGTTTTATGAAACTGCGGTGGGCAACGACTTTCCTGAGGATGCCCGTGCAGGGGGGTATGCTGTCTGACATGATTCCCTTCTCCCTTGGCCTGGTCCGACAGCAGGTCGGTACAGGTCTGTTACACGGAGAGGATACGTACAGGATGATATGGGTTTCGGCGAAAGGTGCCGTACTCCTGCTGCATTGGGAATAGGTGGCCGTCTTTTCCGGTCTCTCTTCGCCGATGCCCGGCAATGGGTATCAATTCCAGCGGATCATGTCTGCCTCTGCGTTCCCGGACGTATGGGCAATTCCATGGCATCTATATGTCCGCGGCGCCAATGCCAGTATATGGACAGAGACGATGCACTCGCCCTGCTGGACGGCCACGTCCATAAGGAGAGCCTGAGAAATCACTGCCTTGCAACGGCCGCCATCATGCGGGCCGTCGCACCGGTGATGGGGGGCGATGCCGACCGGTGGGAGCTCATCGGCATCCTCCATGACGTCGATTTTGAGGAGATCGATGAGGACATGGACCGCCATGGTGAGGCGGGATACGCCATCCTGAAGGAGGCGGGTGTCGCCGAAGAGATTGCGGAACCGATCCGGCGCCACAATTACATGAAGTTCGGCGACTTCGAAGAGCCGGCGGACATCGCGCTGACCGCGGCCGACAATATCTCGGGGCTTGTCATCGCCTGCGCCATGGTGAAGGGTGGGAAGGTGACGGATGTCACGGCAAAATCGGTTAAAAAGAAGTTCAAGGAGAAGGCCTTTGCCGCCGGGTGCAACCGTGACCGGATCAGAAAGATCGAGACATATATGGAACTGCCTGAGTTCTATGGGCTCGCGGTAGGTGCACTTCAGGAGATCCGGGACGATATCGGCCTTTCATAGAGGGTGGTATAGAGGGTGGTGATCACCGGGGGAGCCTCCTCCGAAAACCCGGCAATGCCTTCGATGCATTAAACACGAAAGGTTTCCCACTACAGAGTAGGACATGACGCTCAAAGCACGCCTTGCAGGGACGGTCCCGGACGGGGTCCTCTCCTGCATTCCGGACCACTTCGATGTGGTTGGCGACATCGCCATCGTCGCTCTTCCTCCGGAGGCCGTGCCCTATGCCGGGGAGGTGGCAGTAGCTATCCAGTCAAGCCGGCGAAACGTTACGACGGTCCTCAACAAGGTATCACGCCTCGATGGGGACCACCGGGTCTGCGCCTATGAGCTGATTACCGGTGACGGGACGGAGACGGTCCACCGGGAGTACGGGCATGCCTACCGTCTTGATGTGCGGGAGGTCTTCTTCAACCCCCGTCTCGCCACCGAACGGCGGAGGGTAACGGGGCTGGTGAAGGCCGGAGAGGAGGTGCTCATCCCTTTTGCAGGGGTCGGGCCCTTCGTCGTCCCCGCGGCCGCGGCCGGGGGCCGGGTGACCGCCATCGAGAGAAACCCTGCTGCGTGCCGGTGGCTCTGCGAGAATGTGGCGGCAAACGGCGTCGCCGACCGTGTCACCATCATGGAGGAGGATGCATTTTACGCCCTGCCAATGCTCTCCCCCGTCTATGACCGTGCCATCGTTCCCACCCCTTACGGCATGGACCTGATTCTCGACGAGGTTGCTCCACTTATCCGACGGGGGGGGTTCATTCATTTCTATACCTTCCGTGCGGCAAATGAGATCGACATCCTGGAGGCACGGTTCAGGGGTATGGGTATGACCGTCCGAAAGGTGACCCGCTGCGGGAATGTGGCACCCGGGATTGCCCGATGGGCTTTTGATATGAGACGCCGATAACTCACATACAGGCCGCCCGGGTGGGGCGGGGTGGGTGCATGAGAGGAGAGGTGAGAGGCGGGCAGAAGTCATCATTTGTTCAGGCAGCCCTGAAGCCGGGAAGTGAGCTGCGCTTCTTTATTTTTCTCGTCATCTTTCTCCTGATCACGGTGGCAACCTCGCTCTACAACTATCTCCTCTTCCACACCATCGCCGAAATCTTCATCATCCTCATTGCCGGGGTCATGTTCATCATCGCCTGGAACACCCGCAGGTACCTGAACAACAACTATCTGCTCTTCATCGGCATTGCCTACTTCTTCATCGCGATCATCGAACTGCTGCACACGCTCGCCTACACCGGGATGAATATCTTTACCGGCTACGGGACGAATCTTCCGACCCAGCTCTGGATTGCCGCCCGGTTTCTGGAGGCGGGAACGCTTCTGATTGCTCCGCTCATGCTCACTCGGCGTATGCATCCCTACCGGGAGTTCTTCCTCTTCGGGGTGGTCACCGCAGGGATGATTGCAGCCATCTTCGTGACCGGCACCTTTCCGGTCTGTTTTATCGAGGACCAGGGGCTGACGCCATTCAAGGTGATCTGCGAGTACGTGATCGTCCTCCTCCTCGTGGGCTCACTTGCCCTTCTCTGGACAAAACGCCGGTCGTTTGAACCCGTTGTCTACCGTCTCCTCACCGCCTCCATTCTCTTCACCATCGTGGCAGAGCTCTTCTTCACCCTCTACATCACAGCCTATGGCTCCGCCAATCTGATCGGCCATCTCTTCACCCTCGTCTCGGTCGCCCTGCTGTACCGGGCGATCGTGGTGTCCGCCCTGCAGCGGCCGTTCGACCTGATATTCAGGGAACTTGCCCAGAGTGAACAGAATGTCCGGCAGGAGCATGAGAAGGTCGCCCAGTATCTCGACATCGCCGAGGTGATCCTCCTGG
Organism: Methanogenium sp.; assembly: GCA_041554835.1. Taxonomy (GTDB): domain Archaea; phylum Halobacteriota; class Methanomicrobia; order Methanomicrobiales; family Methanomicrobiaceae; genus Methanovulcanius. The sequence continues at coordinate 5,043 of JBFFLM010000011.1, read as the reverse complement.
TGCTGGATACGAAGGGAGTGGTGACGATGATCAACCGGAAAGGCGCCGAACTTCTGGGTCTTTCTGCCGAAGAGATCATCGGAAAGGAATGGTACGAGACCTACGTCCCCGGCGACCAGCGGGCGGAGGTACTGGAGCGGCTTGCGGGAGTGCTTGACGGGTCGGCAGAAGAACCCCTGCATGTCGAAAATGAGATCATCACCGCGGACGGGAAGAGGCGTATGATCTCGTGGCGCAATGCGGTGGTCCGTGACAAGAATCGAACCGTCGTCGGCGTCCTCAGTTCAGGGGAGGATATTACGGACCTTCGTGAGGCACAGAGGGGCCTTCTGATCAAGGATGTTGCCATCTCCTCCTCCCCCGACGGCGTGATCATCATCGGCCCCGATGAACGGGTGATGTATGCGAACCCCGCATATCTGCATCTCCTGGGCTACAAGGGGATGGACGAGATTGTTGGGATGCCGGTGACCGATATCGCGGCGGACGCCGGCCGTGTACGTGAGATGCTGGCGGGGATACGCAGTGACGGGCACTGGACAGGGGAGTACCGGGCGACGTTTCGGGACGGGCGGGTCGCAGACCTGCTGGTCTCGGCCACGGCGGCGACCGACAGCGACGGCACCCACATCTGCACGATGGCCTCCGTCGTTGATGTAACCGAGATGCAGCTCTACAGAAAGGCTCTCGAGGAGGCGAACAAAAAGCTCGGGCTTCTCTCCTCGATCACCCGCCACGATGTCCTCAACCAGGTCCATGTAATCCTCTCGTATGTGGAGCTGTTAAAGGACGTTATCCCCAAATCAGAGCCTTCAGGGACGTATCTGAAGGGATTGGAGGTTGCAGGGCGCACGATTCACAACCAGATCAACTTTACCCGTGATTATCACCGGATGGGGGTCGAGGCACCGGTGTGGCAGAAGGTGGCGGAGGTCTTCCAGGAGAACCGGTACGCCTGGGGGCCCGACACCCTCATCGTCAGAACGAACGTGGGCGACGTTGAGGTCTATGCCGACCCGATGCTCGAGAAGGTCTTCTACAACCTCCTTGACAATGCCGTCCGCCACGGCGGGGGAGTCACCACTGTCACCGTCACCTTCAGGGAAGAAGACGGAGCGGGCATCATCGTGGTGGAAGATGACGGCAGCGGCGTTCCCGAGGGAGAGAAAGAGCGCATCTTCGAGCGGGGTGTAGGGAAGAACACGGGTTTTGGGCTCTTCCTGACCCGTGAGGTGCTGGGGCTGACCGGAATTACGATACACGAGACCGGCAGGGAAGGGAACGGGGCCCGGTTCGAGCTCATGGTGCCGCCCGGCGTCTGGCGAAAAGGGGCCCAGGCCCAGAAGTAAGCAGGCACCTGGCAGCAGACATTCCTATGCAGGGGATATCTTTTATTTTGGCAGACCGAGGTTAGGATGTGAAGATCCTCCCCCCCACCCTCATCCGGAGCCGTACGGTGCCGACTTCCCGCGGAGAGGTGACGGTCCGCATTTTCTGCGAGGACTTTTCCCTGCTCTATCCCGGGATGGAGCGGTATGCCGTCGAGGCGGTACGGGAGGGAGAGGTGCTTGCGACATTCCGGACGAACACCTACGAGTACTCGCCGGGTGTTGCATTCACGCCCGCAAAGGCGGCCCTCTCCCGTGCCGACGACTGGGAGGCGCACCTTGCGGAGGATGCGGCGGGGTTTGCCGAATATCATGCGCCCCGGCACCATTACCCCGTACCGGAGACTCCCCCTACCGATGTCGTCGTCATCCAGGGAAGCCCGCGGCCGGACGGCAACTGCGGCATCATCGCCGGATGGGTGGCGGAGATGGTGAAGGCACGGGACAGGAGCGTGCAGGTTCTCTACCTCGACGACCTGATCCTGCACCCCTGCATCGGCTGCTACCGATGCTTCAACGAGGGCGCCTGCACCTTCGAGGACGATATGGATGCAATATACGGGGCGCTGGAACATGCCTCACTCCTCGTCGTCTGCTCGCCGGTCTATACGAATACGGTTCCTGCGGGGCTCAAGGCGGTGATGGACCGGTGCCAGGCCCTGCACGCCCGGCGGACGATCGCGGGGAAAACGCCCTCAAAAAAATACCGCCGCGGGCTCTTCTTCAGCGTTGCCGGAAGGGTGGGGGATGAGAACTTCGGTGCCATCGTGCCGGTCGCGGAAGCCTTCTTCTCCCTTGCGGGGTACCCGCTGTCTGATACTGTATGTTTTGACGGGATGGACCATGTCGCCGGCGTCCATGCCGTCGGCGGTGCCCGGGACCGGGTTGTCGGGGTCGTCCGTACGGCCCTTGATGGCATGGCCCCATCGGGGGATCCGGCCGAAGAAAAGCGGGAACACGAAGGGTAAACGGCCGTCTTAGGCCGCTATCCGGGGAGAAGAGCTGTTTATGGGATATCCACGAGAATGAAACGACTCCTCACAAAAAAGGGGGGTGGTGGGACGCGTCAGAAGACGTGCACCGCATCTGCCATGAAGGTGAGGTGAATGGTCTCCCCGACCGCGGCACCGACAGCGGCCCATCCCTGCCGGCTGACATAGGCGATGAAGGGAAGGCCACAGTCGACGTGGACCGCGACGACCATGCCGTTGTCCACGACGTCACTGATGGTCCCTGCAAAGGAGTTGCGGGCAGAGGTCGTGCAGGCCTCCCGTCCGATCATGATGTCTTCGGGGCGGACGGTGACGGTCGCTTCACCGCCTGCATGGGGCGTGAGTGACCAGATGACGGCCCCCGTACCGTCGGGACGGGGAATGCTGACGCGGCTGAGCCCGTCTTTGGTGGTGCAGGTGCCGGAGAAGATGTTTCTGACCCCGACAAATCCCGCGACAAAGGAGGACTCGGGATGGCGGAAGACCTCCTCGGGGGTGCCCGTCTGGACGATCTGCCCCCTGTTCATCACCGCAACACGGGACGCAAGGGAGAAGACCTCGTCAAAGTTGTGGGTGATGTGGATGATCGTCGTCCTGTACCTCGCATGGAGCTTTCTCAGCTCTTGTCTCAGCCGCTCGCGTGTCTGGCCGTCGAGGGCACTGAGCGGTTCGTCGAGCAGGAGGACCGCAGGCTCGAGGACGATGGCCCTTGATATGGCGGCCCGCTGCTGTTCCCCGCCCGAGAGGGTCTCGGGATACCGGTGGAGAAGATGTTCTATCCCGAAGATTGCCGCGACCTCGCGTACCCTGCTCTTTTGCTCCTCCGGGGCAAGGTTGCGGTACTCGAGGCCGAACCCGATGTTCTGTTCCACCGTGAGGTGGGGGAAGAGCATGTAGTCCTGGTACACCATCGTCACGTTACGGTCCCGCGGGGGGACGAAGGTGACGTCCCGGCTTTCGATGCTGATGCTCCCCGCATCCGGCGGGTAGATACCGGCGATGGTCTCAAGGAGGATGGTCTTGCCTGCACCCGTGGGGCCGATGATGACGAAGTACTCGCCTTCGGTGATGTCGAGGGAGACGTCATCGAGGAGGAATTCTCCCATGTCCTTTGAGATGTTTTTTATTGACAGCATCACGTTTCCCTCCTGTCAGAATTTTGCCGAGCCTCCGTAGAGCTCGAAGATATAGAGCGACACGACCGATATGACGATCAGGATGATCGCCGCCGAGAGGGCGAGTTCGAGTTCGCCGCAGGACATGTTGAGAAACAGGGAGATGGGAAGCGTCTCGGTCTTCATCCTGGTTGCCCCGGCGATCATCAGTGCCGCACCGAACTCGCCGATACCCTTCGCCCAGGTGATCACGGCGCCCGCGAGAAACCCGCTTCCCGCCATGGGAAGGGTCACCCTTCGTATGGCCTGCAGATTGGTGCACCCGAGGGTGCAGGCGACGTACTCATACCGCGGCGAGATGTCGGCAAACGTGGACCGCATGATCCGCAGCATGAAGGGGAGGTTCACGAAGAACTGGGCGATGATAATCCCAAGCGGGGTAAAGACGAAGACCAGGCCGATGGAGGCGAGGGCGTCGCCAAACGCCGTGGTCCCGAAGAAGAGCAGGAGTGCCACACCGGCGACGAGCGGCGGGAGGGCGAGCGGCAGGTCGAGGATCATGCTGACAAAGCTCTTCCCGAAGAAGGTGTAGCGGGCAAGGGCGTAGGCCGCGGGCACCGCCACCGCGATACAGAGCAGGGTCGAGATCACCGAGGTGATCAGGCTCAGGTAGATGGCGAACTGGATCTCCGGCGATAGCAGCGATTCGATGACCGCATGCGGGTCGGGACGTGTGATGACGAGCAGCAGTAAAGAGATGATGAATGCGGAGATAACAAGGGCGATGGCAACCGTTGCCACCTTTACGCCGTTTCGCCGCAGATCACCGTTCACAAATTGGTCCTCCGCTGGTCCCTCAGCTGCTTCGGGGTTGCGTTCCATTCCCTGATGTCGTCGATATGGGTCCCGTCGACCCATCCGCTCGCCACGTCGTCACGGTGGTCGAACTGGTAGACGTAGGGTTTTATGTCCAGAATCGGCGTCCCGTCGAGGATGTCGCACCCGCTGATCTCGAGGATGTTGCCCCTGACGGATTTCAGGTCGACGATGGAGATGCCGATGGGGTTCGGACGGTTGAAGTGGCGGATCGAGAAGATGCCGCGCTCCTTCTCCCCGTCGAGAAAGGGTGCCTGCACGAGGGCGTTTCCGGTTGCCCGGTGGAAGTGGTAGAGGAGGATGAGGTGGGAGAAGGACTCGATGTCCGCGAGCCCCTCTGCATACTCCTCAAAGACCTCGATGGTCCCCGGTGCCGGGTTGTAGATCCCCTGAATGGGGGTATCCTCCTGCCGGGTGTGGCCCGAGTGAATAATTCCAATTGGCCAGTAGGTGATGGTCATACCACTGATCTCATCATCCGTCATTCTTCTGGTATGGTTCATGGAATGCCTCCATTTGGTATGAAAAGAAAAAGCGGGTGGCGGAGTTCAGGCATCCCCGTACTTTGCGCAGGGGTATGTCTTGAATCCATGTTTTTCAAAGATGGCAAGTCCTTCGTCCGATGCAACGAAGTCCGTGAATGCCTGTGCCTCGTCAGGGTTCTCCGAGAAG
>JBFFLM010000010.1:0-12982 GCA_041554835.1 Methanogenium sp. | reverse complement strand
CAGCCGAAAGAGTTCGCCAAACCCGTCGATGGTGTTCTCGAAGAGCGGCGCGACCGCCTCGATCGTGCAGTCATCGTGGGTAATTCCCGTTCCGCCATTGATCACCACGATGTTGCAGGAAGCTACAAAGGCCGAAGACAATGCCTTTCTGATGGCCCTGATGTCATCAGGAACAACTTCATAAAAACCGATCGGAATTTCGGATGCGGCGAACCGATCTTTGATCAGCGCACCCGACCCGTCCGTCGATGCATCGCGGGACGTGGAAACCGTAATGACCGCTGCGGTAAGGGTAATGTCCTGGATGTGAGATGGATCCATAGAAGGGAGTTTGGTGCAGTTGCGATATATATGAGTCGGATGCACGGCGAGGGGTGAGGGAGGAGGATAAATTAAACAGAGATGGTATGATCCTGAACCCGGTTCATATGTGGTATCAGGTGATCCTGCTGTTGATTTCTGTATGATTCTGGTGATGAAGAGAACGTCTGGAAAGAACTGTGCCACTCCGCATACCAGAGAAAAATATTGTGAAAGATGGAGAAACTGCGGGCAGGAGATGGCAATTCATAGCATCTCTTTCAGAGTGGATTGAATTGTCCCCAGGTACCCGGTGAACTCACTTTTTTACCCATCGTAAGAGGATCCAGTTGGAGGGAGAGGACCGATCTTGGGATTGATCACCAGGATAATCGAGACAGGTTCAATGAATTCCATCAGAAAATAGGGATCAAAAGCAGAGAACAACTGGTGAACAGGGATGCGGCACCTCCACGATTTTAAGGATTTTTTGTGCGTCAGAAGAGAAAAACAGGGGGGCACCCCTTTGTTTCCACTGGAAGAATTTTTTGGCCACACCGCCCAAAATTTTTTGTGAAATGTTTGTATTTTATTACTCTATTTCATTTCATATTGGCTCATTCAGCTAATAAGTTTCTATATAACCTTTTTTACCTATCTGCCTTTTTTTATTTTTATTTTAAATATATATTTTCCTCCCTGTCATCCATTTCATTGCTGGATCAAATTGAATATATACGATCAACTGAAAACCACTCATTGACTATTCTCAGGTAAATTGAAGAAGATACCTTCAGGTCTTCTCATACACACAATATCCAATTCCAGTGGAAACAAAGGGGTGGGGGTGATCCAAACCAGTACCACACCGAAAACCTTCAAAACACTATTCAAAAAAAAGGGAATGGACCCTGGACCGATCATCAAAACAGTGGGCACCTCCACCAGTTCCGGTGATCATCATTCCCATTTCACCATTTCATCACCAACGTTAATTTTATGACCTTGATCCAATTGGAGAGACAAAAAAATCTGGCCGGAAAATCTGTGCAGATGCAAACCATCTCTGCGCGCTTCTCTCCTCCTCCGGTCCTCCCCAAAAACGCGCACACAATCAGGTAAAATGTGAACGAAAGGAAGACCATCCTGATGTCCATATCATCGGATACCTCTTGTTGTTTTGAACTTGTCTCTCCAGAGTCAGTGCAGAAGGGAATCAATAGAAAAATATCATATTTTGGAGAATTTGGTCAAATAAACAGAAAAATATCCGGATTTTTCCAGTGGAAATAAAGGGGTTTGCCAGCCCCTTCCCAGCTATATTCCAGCGGATATTCTATCCAATTCACGTACCTTAAGTAGTTTCGTGAAGCATGAGTTCATATCGACACGATATGGAGGTCGTGCCAGTGAACCAGATGGGGGAGAATATTGAAGATAATCAGGGGAATGCATCCCTTTCGGAATTTGCTGACGACGGCGCTGTCACGCCCGTTCCGGGAGGAAACAGCTCATCCTCAATGGGGCTGTTTGAAAAATATCTTAAGAATCAGACAATTTTTAAGGAGCGGGAGGTCCTGCGCCACTCATACCGGCCATCAATTCTCCCGCACCGTCAACCGCAGATGGACACCGTCGCATCGATCCTCGCTCCCGCGATTCGTGCAGAAACTCCCTCAAATATCCTGATTTACGGAAAAACCGGTACCGGCAAGACTGCTTCGGTCCGGTACGTCGGCGGCGAACTCGAGAAGGCCTGTGGGAGCATCGGGGTGGAATGCAATGTTGTTCATCTGAACTGTGAAATTATCGACACCCAGTACCGTGTCTTTGCCCAGATTGCCGCAACCCTCGAAGACGATGACTCACGGTCGTCCGATCGCCATTCGACGAAGATCCCGATGACCGGGTGGCCAACCGACCAGGTGTACCATGAACTCAGAAACCTCATCGAGGCAATAGGCGGCGTCCATATCATTGTACTCGACGAGATCGACAAGCTGGTGAAAAAATCCGGCGATGAGACCCTCTACAATCTCACCCGTATCAACTCGGAACTCAAAAATGCACGTGTCTGCATGATCGGGATCTCCAACGATCTGCTCTTCACCAGTTTTCTCGACCACCGGGTCCTCTCCTCCCTTTCAGAGGAGGAAATAGTATTTCCGCCCTATAATGCGCCCCAGCTGGTCGATATTCTCCAGCAGAGGGCCGATCAGGCATTTCATGAAAAGGTGCTTGATGAGGGGGTCATTCCACTCTGTTCGGCGCTTGCTGCTCAGGAGCATGGCGACGCACGGCGTGCGCTTGACCTCCTCCGGGTATCGGGCGAGCTTGCCGAACGGGAGAATGCGGCCTCGGTAAGCGAAGAGCACGTGAGGGCCGCCCAGCGAAAGATCGACGCGGACAGCCTCATCGAGGGCATCAAGACCCTTCCGACCCAGTCGAAAGCCGTCCTCTATGCAATGCTGCTCTTCCCAGAGATGGGCAAGCAGGTCTTCACCTCGGGTGAGGTGGTACAGGTCTACCGCGAGGTGGCTCAGGCACTTGACCTCGACGTCCTGACCCACCGGCGCATTACGGACCTCATCTCCGAGCTGACGATGCTCGGCGTTATCAAGGCGCGCCTCGTCTCACGCGGCAGGTACGGGAGGACCAAAGAGATGTGGTTCGGCGCGGGGACCCGCAAAATCCTTGAAACGCTCCGGGAGGATTCACGGTTTGAGGACACCAGGCTGAATCAGATTGATATATCCCGGTTTAAGAACTTATTCAGGTGAGTACAATGGACGCCAAGGACTGGCTGCTCCTCCGAATCCTTGAGGAGGACGGCAGGATGGATGTCCGTGAGATTGCAGCGCTTGCGGACCTTGACGAAGAGGAAGTAGGATCACGTATCACGGCACTCGAGGAATCGGGAGTCATCCGGGCATACTGTGCAAGTATCGACTGGGAGAAGGCGGGGGAGGACACCGCGGCCGCGACTGTGAACCTCAAGGTGAATCCCGAGCGCGACTTCGGCTATGACCGTATCGCCGAACGCATCGCACGGTTCCCACAGGTCCGCTCGCTTCGCCTGATCAGCGGCGTCTATGACTTTGAGCTTCTCGTCACCGGAAGAAATCTCCAGGAGATCACAAGGTTCGTCTCTGAGGAGATCGCAACCCTTGACCAGATACGCGAGACCGCCACCATTCTTGTGATGAAGACCTACAAGGAGAACGGGCGAATTCTCTTTGAACGAAAGGAAGGCGAGCGGCTCCCCTTCTCATTTTAGAGGTTGGTAAGTGATGAGAGACTTTATTTCACAACGTGCCCATGCCATCCCGCCGTCGGGCATCCGTCGTTTTTTTGATATTGTGCAGGAGATGGACGATGTCATCTCCCTCGGCGTCGGTGAACCGGATTACTCGACACCGTGGGTCGCCTGCCAGGCGGGTATTGCCTCTATTGAGCAGGGGCAGACAGCCTACACCAGCAACCGCGGCCTCCCGGCACTAAGAGAGGAGGTCGGACGGTACCTGAAACGCCGGTTCGGCGTGACCTATGACCCCGCCACTGAGATGATGGTGACCACCGGTGCATCGGAGGCGCTCGACGTTGCCATCCGGGCGGTAACCGACCCCGGCGACGAGATCCTCATCGGCGACCCGAGCTATGTGAGCTACGGGCCGGGCGTGATGCTCGCCGGCGGCACCCCGGTCTGGGTCCCATGCCGGGCGGAGGATGAGTTCAGGATGACCGCCGATACCCTGATGGAGCGGATCACCCCGAAGTCAAAGGCGCTTTTAATCAACTTCCCGAACAACCCCACCGGTGGTGTGATGTCCCATGACGACTACCGTGCCATAGCAGATGTCGTCGTCGACCACGACCTGGTGGTCATATCGGACGAAATATACACGGAGCTTACCTATGACGGCGATATGGCCTCGGCTGCATCCGTGCCCGAGCTTCGGGAGCGCACGATCCTTATCAACGGGTTTTCCAAGGCGTATGCGATGACCGGATGGCGCATCGCGTATATCTGCGCGCCTCAGGAGCTCTGCGACGCCGCCCTGAAGATTCACCAGTACATCATGCTCTCCGCCCCGACGATGTCGCAGTACGCCGCCATAGGGGCACTGCGGGGCGGGGACATCGCCCGTGAGGAGATGGTGACCGAGTACCAGATGCGTCGCAACATGTTCGTCCGGGGCTTAAACCGCATCGGCCTCCCGTGCCACATGCCCAAGGGGGCCTTCTATGCATTCCCGTCCATACAGGAGACCGGCATCTCGGATGTCGAGTTTGCCGAGCGGCTGGTCACCGAACAGCATGTGGCGGTCGTGCCAGGCAGCGTCTTCGGCCCGGCGGGCGAGGGGCATCTGCGTTGTGCCTACGCAGTCTCCCGTGACGACCTCAGGACCGCGGTCGAGCGGATCGGCGAGTTGCTCGAGAGCCTGTAGAACCAACCAGTCCGCTCTCACCATTTTTTCTCCCGTTTTTTGCTCCTGACCGGCGCCTCGGCCTGTCAGCGGAGGTCGTCCCTTTAGATTTCCTGATGAAATCCTTTCGGAAAAACACCATAAATAAATAGTCTGAATTCCTGTACGCGGCAGTGTTTGCATTCAGGTATGCCGGTCATACCGCATGCGGAGAAAAAGAACCGTGGTAGCGGTGCATCTATTATATTTCATCGGTGAAGGGAAATCTCGTCTGCACCGCTGAGTGAACCGTTCGTTCCAAATAACGGATGTACGGGGGAAAAGGCTATGTTCACCGTACCTGCATTCGTACGGAGGTGATGGAAGCGAAACCCGGGAAAAAGTCAGAAGAATTGCAGCCGTCATCCATTGGGGAATTGGTGCACAAAGTACCGTCAAAATATACATTCAGGGCCCGCAAACCCCTTTATTTCCACTGGAACTTTGTCCTTTTTCAGGGGACGGGTCTGCGTAGATGTGTGCCCGGTTTTCTCCATGGTGTTACGAATATGCCCATTTCGTATGAACATATCATATCGGAAAAATCACGGGGAACGGGGAAGTTAAGGGAGTTGTCGAGAGGTCGGTGATTGGTAAAGATAAACACTTTCGGTTTGGTCTAACCCCTTTATTTCCACTGGAGAACCGGCGCATAGGCGGTTTTTCCCTCCCGGGGCATCTCGCATTGTAAGGTTTATCATCCCCCTTTTCCTATCTCTACATGATTGAAGAATGAGCTGTACTATCATAGTCGGTGGATTTTTTGGGGATGAGGGAAAGGGCAAGATCGTCGCCCATGTTGCCCATAAAGATAAACCTACAATAATATCCCGCGGCGGTGTCGGACCAAACGCGGGTCACACCGTTCAGGTCGGGGAGAAGGAATACGGCGTCAGGATGATTCCCTCCGGGTTTGTCTTCCCGGATGCACGCCTTTTTATCGGCACGGGGGTCCTGGTCAACCCTGACGTGCTGAAACAGGAGATCGAGTATGTCGGCGTAGAGGGCCGGATTTTTGTCGACAAACGCTGCTCGGTCATTGAACCCAAACACATCGAGCTCGACAAGGCGGATGTCTATCTCTCGAAGAAGATAGGGACCACCGGGACGGGGTGCGGACCTGCGAATGTCGACCGGGTGCAGCGGGTCGCACAGCAGGCAAAGGACAATCCCTACCTTGCACCGTACACCATCGATGTCCCGCTTGAGATCAACCAGGCACTCGACCGCGGGGAGAATGTGATCCTGGAAGGAACCCAGGGCTTTGGGATCTCGCTCTACTTCGGTACCTATCCCTTCGTCACCTCCAAGGATACCTCGGCGTCCCAGATCGCCGCAGACAACGGTGTCGGCCCGACCCGCATCGATGATGTGATCGTGGTCTTCAAGGCGTATCCGACCCGGGTCGGCGAAGGCCCCTTCGGGACCGAGATGTCCAGGGAGGAGTCACACGCGCTGGGTATCGAGGAGTTCGGCACCGTTACGCACCGTGAACGCCGTATCGGGGGTTGGGACGGCGAGATGGCTCGCTATTCGGCGATGATCAACGGGTGCACCATCGCGGCAATCACCGGCATCGACAATGTCGATGAGACGTGCTTTGGGGCGACCGAATACGACCAGCTCACCGAGAAGGCGAAGGAGTTCCTCCGCAAGGCGGAGGAGGACATCGGGGTCCCGATCAAACTGATCTCCACCGGACCCGAGATGTCGCAGATCATCGACCTGAGGTGAGACGATGCGGATATCGACGATGGAGATCCTCTGCTGTCCGGTCTGCCGGGGCAGCCTCAGCCTTTTGGTGACCGAAAAGACGGTCCTTGAGGACGGCGAGGAGGACATCGTCGAGGGAATGCTGACCTGCACCACCTGCGGTGTCGACTACCCCATCCGGGAAGGCATCCCCAACCTGCTCACGCCGGGTTCGGAATGCAGGGAAGAATAAGAAAGGAGTGAAAGAGAATGGGAGAACCGTGTACAATCCATCTGAACAACCGCCACATAAATTCTGTCGAGGTCCCGAAGATTACCCGTGTCGCTGCGGGTGAAAACCTGTATATCAAGTTCATCAACCACGGGGCCCCCATGCATCTCACCCTTCGGGCCGTCAATGGGAACAACTACACCGACTTCTTTCACGCCAACATCTATGTCCCGGATTTTCAGAAGATTAAGATCCCTATCAAGGAATTCGCCCCCGAGGGCACCTTTATTATCCAGGTGATCGTCGGCTACGGCATGCATGCTGAGGACTGCAGCATCGAGGTAATCCGGCCCCCCGTACCGGAGGATTTCTCCGAGTCCCCCGATCTTCCCGACCTCGACCGGCCCGAGCGTGACCGCACGGTACCGGTGATGCAGCTTCTCCCCGTGGTGCTGACAATAGCGCTCTCGCTCTTTTTGTATATACTCTGGGTCTCGACCGAGGCGATCATCTACAATTACGTCGCCTATATCCTGATGATGCTCGGGGTCGCCGCTGCATGGTCATCCAGGCGTTAGTCCTCTGGCTGGCGCTCGGGGTCGACCGTCTCTTTTCCGATCCGCCGAACCGGTGGCACCCGGTTGCATGGCTGGGCCGCTGGATTGGCTGGTGGGGCCGTCCCGCCGTCTGGCCGCCCGTCCTCCAGCGGGCCGCGGGCATCGTGATGGGCCTTCTTACCGTCGTTCTGTTTACGGTTCCCTTCTGGTTCTTCCAGGCATATGCCCCGGCGGTCTTTCTCATCATAGCCGGTCCTTTTGCCCTGAAGCTCTGTCTTGCATGGCGCTGTCTCGAGGAGCACGTCACGGCCGTCGAAGAGGCGCTTGCGGGGGGCGGCGGAAGGGAGGAGGTTGGGATGCTCGTCTCCCGCGATACCGCCACCCTCTCGGAGGGCGAGGTCCTCTCAGCGGCGTACGAGTCGATGACCGAGAACCTCACCGACTCGATCATTGCCCCCCTGCTCTTCTTCACCGTATTCGGGCTCGGCGGGGCCGCCTGCTACCGTGCCGTCAACACGATGGATGCGATGCTGGGGTACCGCGACGAACGTGCCCGCCTGGGCTGGTTCGCTGCCCGGGCGGATGACGTCCTTTCGTTTCTGCCGGCACGCTTCGCCGGGTTCTGCCTCATCCTGTGGTTCGCCGGGCAGGGCCGGGCGGGGGCGGCGCTGCGTATCTTCCGCCGTGATAGGAAGATGCGGCCCGGCTTCAACGGCGGGGTGACGATGTCGCTTATCGCAGGCGGTGTCGGTGTCCGTCTTGAGAAGAAGGGCGTCTATACCATCGGTGACGCGGACCGCTCCCTTGAGGAGGCGGGAGCGGAGATCGTCCGGGCGGTCCGCGGCGCAACGCTTGTCGGGGCGGTGCTCTGTACCATTATCATTGTGGGCTGGACCCTCATTGCAGGATATCCTCTGCCCTCTCTTGCCGGATAAGGTGTCTCCGGGATGATGGTTCCCTCTTCTTTATAAGCGATCATGGACAACGCATAGTCGCAATGAAACTGGAAGAGCTCAGGTTCGGGACCGAACTTATCAAGAGAGGTTTTGCCTCGATGCAGAAGGGCGGCGTCATCATGGATGTCGTGAACGCCGAACAGGCCGTCATCGCCGAGGAGGCGGGCGCTGTTGCGGTCATGGCACTCGAACGGGTGCCCGCGGACATCAGGAAAGCGGGCGGTGTTGCCCGGATGGCCGACCCGTCAAAGGTCGCTGAGATCATCGATGCGGTCTCCATCCCCGTCATGGGTAAGGCCCGGATCGGGCACTTTGTTGAGGCACAGGTGCTCGAGTCGCTCGGCGTCGACATGATCGACGAGTCGGAGGTCCTGACCCCGGCAGACGAGGAATATCATATCAATAAGAAGGCGTTTACCGTCCCCTTCGTCTGCGGTGCACGCAACCTGGGAGAGGCATGCCGCCGCATCAACGAGGGAGCGGCGATGATCCGGACGAAGGGCGAGGTCGGGACCGGCAACGTCGTCGAGGCGGTCCGCCACATGCGGGCAATCACCTCCGGCATCCACGAGCTCCAGGGTATGGATGACATGGAACTCTCCGCCCGTGCCCGTGCCCTTGAGGCTCCGTACGAGATCCTCACCGAGTGCCGCGACCTCGGCCGCCTCCCGGTGGTCAACTTCTCCGCGGGCGGTATCGCCACGCCCTCCGACGCGGCAATGATGATGCAGCTCGGGTGCGACGGCGTCTTCGTCGGCTCCGGCATCTTCAAGTCCACGGAACCGGAACGGATGGCGGTTGCCATCGTAGAGGCGGTCAACCACTTCGATGATGCATCTGTTCTTGCGGAGATCTCCAAGGGACTGGGCGAGGCGATGCCCGGACTCGATGTCCACACCCTCCCCGAGCATGAGGTGCTCCGGTTCCGTGGGAATTAGGATCGGCGTCCTGGCCCTCCAGGGGAATGTAAGCGAACATATACAGGCCTTCGAGGCGGCGCTTGCCACCCTGGGCCTCGAGGGGGAGGTCTTCCCCCTGCGCCATGCGGAGGAGATTTCCCACTGCGATGCGATTGCGATCCCCGGCGGAGAGTCGACGACCATCAGCCGTCTGATCTCAAAAAACGGGATGAGAGAACCCCTGAAAACCTTTCAGGGCGGCATCTTTGCGACCTGCGCCGGCATGGTTCTCGTCGCATCGAAGGTGGACGACCCGCGGGTCGAACCCCTGGGCCTCATGGACATCGCGGTCGCCCGCAATGCCTTCGGGCGGCAACGGGACTCCTGCGAGATGCCTATCGCCCTTGAAGGTGACCCCGAACCCTTCCCTGGCTACTTCATACGGGCCCCGGTGATCGAATCCGTGGGCTCCGCGGCAACGGTCATCTGCCGCGCAGACCACGCGGTAGGAGCCATGCAGGGAAAGCACATGGCGCTCTCCTTTCACCCCGAGCTTGGCGGCGACCTTCGGCTGCATATCCGGTTTCTCAGCAATCTCGCCGATGCGTAACTTCCAGGTACATTGAGGACCGGATGGGCATGCCCGTCCTTTTTTTCAATCTGCATTCTCAGCGAAAGAGAGGATTCTCTCTCCTGCCTTTGGACGAAAACAAAAAACGGGCAGTTTTCACCTTCTCGGGACGGGGATGTGGAAGGTAAAGGAGCCTCCGGGTCCGCCGGTTTCGATGGCAATCGTGCCCCGCATCTGGCGGGTCAGGACATTGATGAGCCGTATGCCGAGCGAATCGAGGGCGGTGACATCGAAGTCGGGCGGGAGGCCCACTCCATCGTCTTTTACCGTCAACAGATATTCCTTGTCCACCTCGTGCATGGCGATGGAGATGGTGCCGTGTTCCCTGCCCTTAAAGCCGTGTTTGAGGGAATTGGAGACCAGTTCATTGATGATAAGCCCGCAGGGAAGAGCGGTGTCGATATCGAGGAGCTCGACGTCGATGTCAAACTCCAGTTCCACCTCGGTCTCGAGCGCATAGGAGGAGATAACCTCCTCTGCGAGGATCTTCAGGTACTTTGCGGGATCGATCTCCGCGAGGTTCTCCGACTGGTACAGCGACTCGTGGACGAGGGCCATCGATTTGACACGGTTTTCGGTCTCCCTGAGGCGTTCGAGCATCTCCGTGTCCGTGATCTTGTCTGACTGGAGTGAGACGAGAGAGGAGACCACCTGCATGTTGTTCTTGACACGGTGGTGGACCTCCTTGAGGAGCACCTCCTTCTCCTTCAGCGATGCACGCAGTTCGTCTTCGCTCTGCTTTCTGCGGGTGATGTCGAGAATGGACGTGACATAGCGTGATGTCTGGGGAATGGGGGAGGTAGTCACCACGATGTCACGGGGTTCGCCCTTCCGGTTTTTAATGCGCATCTCGTACTCTATTGGTGCACCGATCCCGAACGGTTCGCCGCCGAGGGGAACCGCATAGTCAGGTGTTTCGCCCTCCTCGTACAGAAAATCATTCCACTTCATCCGGCCTTCAACTTCATACTTGGAGTACCCGGTCATCCGCTCAAAGCGGGAGTTGACGAGAGAGAGGGTCCCGTCGTGTTCGAGGATTGCGGTTGCGGCACTGCCCGCCTCAAAGAGGGTCCGGTAATTCTCCTCCGAAAGGATGAGCTCATGCTGCATCTGTCGTGCCTCGGTCACGTCTTCTGCCGAAAAGAGCACGGACGCGATAAGGCCGCTGCCTTCGCGGAGGGGGGTAAAATGACCGGCAATGATCCTCTCCCCCTTCGGGGTCATGACCGGGTGCTCGAACTCGTCGCCAATACTTGAACTCCCGGAGATGATCGCGTTGAACTTGCGGCGCTGCATGTCGCGGTACTCACGGGGCACAAAGTTTTCGAACCAGTTGCGGCCCATGAGTTCCGCCTCCCTGAACCCGAGAACTTCGGAGCATTTGTAGTTGACGAGGCTGATCTGGTGATCTGAGCGAACGACGAAGAGCATCACCCCTGCGGTGTGGAGATAAGTGCGTGCCCTGATGCGTTCCTGTTCGCGTTCCCTCTCCGCAATCTTTCTGTCCGTGATGTCTGTTGCGGTAAGAACGAAGGTGGACCCGTAGCCCGCTCCCACGGAGATGAGAAAGTCCCTCGTTTTCCCATCACGGGTCTTGAACCGGGTCTCGACGTCGGAAGCGGTCTGAATATCTGAAATGACCGAAAAAAAACGTTCCATTTCGGTGAAGTCCTCCCATATAAGGCTCAGGGAATGGCCTTCGAGCCCTGCAGGAGAGAACGACACCATTCTTGCAAACCGGTCATTGACCTCCTTGATCTCCAGGGTCTTTTTGTCAACGAGTAAAATCCCCGCCTGGGAGGTGGTAAAGATCGACTCGTAGCGTCCCTTCTCCTTGGACAGTTCCCGTGAAAGGAGGCTGGTGACGGTTCCTGTGCCGACGAGGACGACGGAGTTGACGAATATCAGGTAAGCATCCTCGAGGGTGGGAACGAGGGGATAGTAGATGGCGACGAGGAGAAGACCGACGATGAAGGAGAAGGCGATGCCCCGTTCGGGGTACCGGTTGGCCACGAAGATAATGGGGATTAAAAAGAGATAGGAGGTGAGATTCGTCGTCCCGATGGAGATGCCATAGTAGATGATGGCGATCGAAATGACGCTGAAAAGGATGATGAGAGCAAACCAGATATCAAAGGTTTTACGCCGGGAATATGGGGGTGCGCCCGGATGCTCCCTCTTATCCTGCATATAATATGATTGGCGTTTCAATATTAAAAACAACTGCTTACATGGGACAAAACGGGAAAATATTAAGGTAATTACCCAATTGCACCGGGTATTGCGTGGAATACCGTGTGCAATATAGTTTCAATAATGCCTATCAATAAGGAGCATCGTTATATAGCAGGACTGTCAATACTCCTCTAACAGGAGCGTATAGCAGAGTGTCTCTGGAAATAGATGAGAGCAAGCGGGAACTCGCCAGGGTGAAGGAGCTCTTGAAGAATGAGCCGCGTGGCCTCTCCATCACCGATATCTCCCGCATGCTCAACATGAACCGTAATTCGGTCTCGAAGTACCTGAATATGCTGCTTGTATCGGGGCATGTGGACATGCGTTCGGTGGGGGTGGCAAAGGTCTACTTCCTCTCTCAGCGGGTACCGATATCCGCGATGCTCGACTTCTCCTCCGACTGTATCATCGTCATGGACTCGATGCTGCGTATCGTTCAGACGAATGACAACTACGTGGAGTTTTCGGGCATGTCGAGGGATGAACTGATCGGCATCTCGGTCCTGGACCGGGATCTGCCGGTCCTCACCGACGCGATCGATGTGCATATCTTTGAAGAGGTTCTGCGGGGACAGGACCTCTCGCGTGAGCTGTGGTGGGAGTCGGACGGAGAAGCGTTTTACTTTTTGATCAAGCTGATTCCGACCGTCTTCGATGACGGCCAGCCGGGAGCGACGGTGATCCTCGAAAACATCACCGACCTGAAACGCACGGAAGAGGAGCTCAAGTTCGCTCTGGCGGAAAAGGAGCAGCTCCTCACCGAAATTCACCAGCGGATCAGAAACAACCTTCAGGTGATATCGAGTCTGATAAACCTCCAGACATCCGAGGTGGAGGACCCCGCAGCACAGAGGATCGTCCAGCAGGCGCAGTCCCGGATCGAGGCGCTTGCTCTCGTGCATGACAACCTGCACGAGTCGGCGGATCACATGCATGTGAATGTGGAGGATTACGTCAACGAACTGGTGACCTCCCTCTTCCACACCTTCCGGGTGGGAGATGAGGTGACGTTCT